>NZ_JBLJAK010000010.1:0-150848 GCF_047530105.1 Serratia sp. T13T92
GGTAATGGTTTCAAACTGGTACTGATGGGGAGAAGGTTCTTTGAGCATGGCAGTCAGTCCGTTTTTTGCACTGACCTTATTAGATCAAAGTCCTGGCCTCACGGCCAGGACTTTGTCATCAATCTGAGGCGCCTAAAGGCGCCTTTTTCTAAATGGTGGTGGGTCGTGCAGGATTCGAACCTGCGACCAATTGATTAAAAGTCAACTGCTCTACCAACTGAGCTAACGACCCACGAATGTGGTGTACTGCTTTTTGAAGCTGAAATGGTGGGTGATGACGGGCTCGAACCGCCGACCCCCTCCGTGTAAAGGAGATGCTCTACCAACTGAGCTAATCACCCACTTCAGGACTTCCAGATACTACCAAATGAGAGAATGATGGTGGGTGATGACGGGCTCGAACCGCCGACCCCCTCCGTGTAAAGGAGATGCTCTACCAACTGAGCTAATCACCCTCATTGTTCTCATTTCTTACTGCGTTAACAAGATGGTGGGTGATGACGGGCTCGAACCGCCGACCCCCTCCGTGTAAAGGAGATGCTCTACCAACTGAGCTAATCACCCCGTCTTGTTGGAGTCGCATTATAGGGATAGTTGAAAGTGAGTCAACGGTTTTTAAAATGATTTCAATCGTTCGCCGCAAATTTAGACAGGATGCGATATTTATCGCCGACCAGGACGATTCTTTGCACAGTATCATGCGTAGCGGGCCGCAAAGCGTAGTGGCCGATAGCGCGTCGGCGTTGAGGAATTAGCATGGAGTGGTAGAATGTCGTCCACTATTTTACATTCCGAGCAATCGTCGGCACTCCGCTGACACGCGTTGCGTAATAAGGCAGTGAACCCAATGAAAATCAAAACCCGTTTCGCCCCAAGCCCGACCGGCTATCTGCACGTCGGCGGCGCCCGTACTGCGCTCTATTCCTGGTTGTTCAGCCGCCATTTCGGCGGTGAGTTTGTATTGCGTATCGAAGATACCGATCTCGAACGTTCAACCCAGGAAGCTATCGACGCAATTATGGATGGCATGAACTGGTTAAACCTGGATTGGGATGAAGGTCCGTACTTCCAGACCAAGCGTTTCGATCGCTACAACGCGGTCATTGATGAAATGCTGCAACAGGGAACGGCCTATAAGTGCTATTGCTCGAAAGAACGCCTGGAAGCGCTGCGTGAAAAGCAAATGGAAAACGGCGAGAAACCACGCTATGACGGTCATTGCCGCGATAGCCAGTGCAGCCATACTGCCGATGAGCCACACGTTGTGCGTTTCCGTAACCCACAGGAAGGCTCGGTCATCTTCGACGATAAAATCCGTGGCCCGATCGAATTCAGCAACCAGGAACTGGACGATCTGATCATTCGCCGTACCGACGGTGCGCCAACTTATAACTTCTGCGTAGTGATCGATGACTGGGATATGGAAATCACCCACGTGATCCGTGGTGAAGACCATATCAACAACACGCCGCGCCAAATCAACATCCTGAAAGCGCTGGGGGCACCGGTGCCGGAATATGCTCACGTGTCGATGATCCTGGGTGATGACGGTAAAAAGCTGTCTAAACGCCACGGTGCCGTTGGCGTGATGCAATACCGCGATGATGGCTACCTGCCGCAGGCGTTGTTGAACTATCTGGTGCGTCTGGGCTGGTCCCATGGCGATCAGGAAATCTTCTCTATTGATGAGATGAAAGAGTTCTTCACTCTGGATGCGATCAACAAATCCGCCAGCGCCTTCAACACCGAAAAGCTGCAGTGGTTGAATCATCACTACATTAACCATATGCCAGCGGAAGAAGTGGCGGTGTATCTGGCATGGCATGTTGAGCAGCAGGGGATTGAAACCCGCAACGGTCCAGAACTGAAAGATCTGGTTAAACTGCTGGGCGAGCGTTGTAAAACCCTCAAGGAGATGGCGGAGTCTTGCCACTACTTCTACCAGGACTTCAGCGAGTTTGACGCCGATGCGGCGAAGAAACACCTGCGTCCGGTCGCACGCCAGCCGCTGGAGGCCGTACGCGCCAAATTGGCCGCTATTACCAACTGGACGCCAGAGAACGTGCACGATGCCATTCAGGGCACCGCAGACGAACTGGGCGTGGGTATGGGCAAAGTAGGGATGCCATTGCGCGTCGCGGTCACTGGCGCTGGCCAGTCACCGGGCATGGACGTTACCGTACATGCTATCGGCCAGGCTCGCTCCCTCAAGCGTATCGATCAGGCGTTGGCTTATATTGCCGAGCGTGAAGCGCAAGCCTGACCGTTAGTTGCCAGCTAAGCCGACAAAGCCCTGCGAAGCGATTCGTGGGGCTTTTTTCTTGCTGGTTTATTTTGTGCCCAAAGCGGCGGTTTTTTAGCATTAAACGCGCTGATTTGGCGGCTTTTTCAGCGCTTGATCGAGGAATTCAATTTAGCCGTTGACAGGGTTTCTGGGGTTTCATATCATGCGCCCCGTTCACAGGATTTCGTGATTGTGGATTGGGGCTATAGCTCAGCTGGGAGAGCGCTTGCATGGCATGCAAGAGGTCGACGGTTCGATCCCGTCTAGCTCCACCAACCTTTTATCTCAGGAAGGTTGGGGAATACCGTAACGCACGGTTAACGCGTACCACTTTTGTGGGGCTATAGCTCAGCTGGGAGAGCGCTTGCATGGCATGCAAGAGGTCGACGGTTCGATCCCGTCTAGCTCCACCACCATTTGAAAAGCCGACCCTTGGGTCGGCTTTTTGCATTCTAAGGCTTTACCTCTGGACTGAATTGTTGTTATCAGTTTTTATATAGACTATATTTGGTCTTTTACTGGCAATAATTTACTGCTGGAGACATTATGAAAACAGAAACTATCAGCTATCTGAAACAAAATGCCGCCAAGCTCGATCTGTCGGAACCTTTGATTGTGACGCAAAACGGTCTTCCTGCTTATGTTATCGAGTCCTACGGAGATCGTATGCGCAGGGATGAAAGTATTGCTTTGCTCAAGCTTATGACGCTGTCTGAGAAAGATATTGAGCTAGGGCGAACCTTCTCCCGTGAACAAATCTTGGATTCACTCTGATGACTGCGAAAGCGGTAACTTTCATTTATTCAGGGACCGCGAAAATGACGATGCAAACCATCGCGTATTTTTTGCGCTCTCACCAGATTGACCCGAAACCGGTTATAAAAAGAGCATTGGTTGAGTTTGAAGAGAAAACCGGTGTTTTTCCTGAAGGAAGTCCTGTCTGTGATGAATTGCTAGCTCTTGGGTGCGCTAAATACCGGGAATGTAATACAGCTGACGGATACCGAGTACTCTATAGCACCACGTTTGGCAAAGAGGATACGCGGATTTACGTCCACGCGATGTTGTCCCAAAAGCAAGACATTGCAAGCTTACTTTTCAACCGCATACTTGAATGGCAGTAAGATTTTCTGAGCGTCATGCCAGCAATAACTATGTCCTCCTCAAAAAATAGAATCGCATGCTTTATCGGCATCAAATAAAAAACGCCCGATAAACTTCATCGGGCGTCTTAAGACTAGAACTTGTCGATTCTAAAGCTGTTAGCCCAGAACCAGGCCTGTGATGGCCGCTGACAGCAGGCTAACCAAGGTAGAGCCGTAAACCAGCTTCAGACCGAAGCGTGAAACCACGTTGCCCTGATGCTCGTTCAACCCTTTAATCGCACCGGCTACGATACCGATAGAAGAGAAGTTGGCGAAGGACACCAGGAACACGGACAGGATACCCATGCTGCGTGGAGACAGCTCAGCACCGATTTTCTGCAGTTCCATCATGGCGACGAATTCGTTGGAAACCAGCTTGGTTGCCATGATGCTACCAACCTGCAGCGCTTCATGCTTAGGCACACCAAGGACCCAGGCAAATGGATAGAAGAAGTAGCCCAGGATTTCCTGGAAGCTCAGGCCGAAGATGGCGCTGAACAGGCCGTTAAGCGCGGCAATCAGAGCGATAAAGCCAATCAGCATCGCGGCAACGATAATCGCCACCTTGAAGCCTGCCAGAATGTATTCACCCAGCATTTCAAAGAAGCTTTGGCCTTCGTGCAGATTGCCAAGGTGCAGCTCTTCTTCTTTACTGGTGTCATAAGGGTTGACCAGTGACAGGACGATAAAGGTGCTGAACATGTTCAGTACCAGCGCCGCCACGACATACTTGGCATCCAGCATGGTCATGTATGCGCCAACGATGGACATGGAAACTGTCGACATCGCGGTAGCGGCCATGGTGTACATGCGTTTTTCTGACATCTTGCCTAGCACATCTTTGTAGGCAATGAAGTTCTCAGACTGGCCCAGGATCAACGAACTGACGGCGTTGAAGGATTCCAGTTTGCCCATACCGTTCACTTTAGACAGCACGGTCCCGATGATGCGGATGATAAACGGCAGCACTTTGATGTATTGCAGAATACCGATCAGGGCAGAGATGAACACGATTGGGCACAGCACCTTCAGGAAGAAGAAGGCCAGGCCTTTGTCACCCATCCCGCCGAACACAAAATCAGTCCCTTGCCCCGCAAACCCGAGCAACTTGTCGAACATTGCTGCAAAGCCTTTTACAAAGCCTAAACCTGCTTCCGAGTTCAGGAAGAAATAGGCCAGTAACACTTCAATAACCAACAACTGAATAACATAGCGGATGCGGATGTTTTTACGATCGCGGCACACTAACAGGGCCAGGATTGCAACCACCACTAACGCTAACGCAAAGTGCGCAATATGGGACATGTTTGCTCCAAATTTGAGGCAGGCTGAATTTCGGTTGTCATTTTATGTAACGCCAAGTTTAAAAACGAGACATTCATAGCAAATATGGAAAATCATAGTGGAGATAGTCCTAATCTATGACGGCAAAGCACCAAAGATCAAGATGTTAATAAATATGCGTGTTCGTGGCATTTTTGTGCTACTTTTATTATCAAGCGTGATCCGCTCTGAACCTTGTGATCTAGAGTAGATGGAAACGCGAGGATTTCATGCGATCTGTTCGATAAAACCTTCGTTTTTGGCTATCGCAGAGATAACCATTATCGCTGCAAACACACTTGATAATCATTATCACTTAGGTAAAGATGAAGGTGAGCTAAATTAGTAAGGGTTTTCGCTATGCTGAACAGTCGCGCGGTTAACAATTCCTCCAGCCGCCCGTCCAGAAAGATCAAACTTTCTCTGATGGGGCCTGCCTTTATCGCCGCCATCGGCTATATCGACCCCGGTAATTTTGCCACTAATATTCAAGCCGGCGCTTCTTTTGGTTACACGCTGCTGTGGGTAGTGGTATGGGCCAACGTCATGGCGATGCTGATCCAACTGCTGTCTGCCAAACTCGGTATTGCTACCGGTAAAAACCTTGCTGAACATATCCGCGATCGCTTCCCGCGCCCGGCCGTATGGGCCTATTGGGTGCAGGCGGAGATTATCGCGATGGCCACTGACTTGGCCGAGTTTATCGGTGCCGCGATCGGTTTCAAACTGCTGCTGGGGGTAACTCTGTTGCAGGGGGCAGTCCTCACCGGCATTGCCACCTTTCTGATCCTGATGCTGCAAAAACGCGGGCAAAAGCCACTGGAACTGGTGATTGGCGGCCTGCTGCTGTTTGTGGCAATGGCCTATATCGTCGAGCTGGTATTTTCTCAGCCGCAGCTGAGCGGGTTGCTTAGAGGGATGGCGATCCCGGATTTGCCGAATGGTGACGCGGTGTTTCTTGCTGCGGGGGTGTTAGGGGCAACCATCATGCCGCATGTGATTTATTTGCACTCCTCGCTGACGCAGACTGCCGGTAAAGACTCTAAAGCCGAACGTTATTCGGCCACCAAGCTGGACGTGGCGATCGCCATGACCATTGCCGGTTTTGTTAACCTGGCGATGATGGCCACCGCCGCTGCCGCATTCCATTTCAACGGCCATAGCGGTATTACCGATCTCGACCAAGCCTACCTGACGTTGCAGCCGCTGCTCGGCAATGCGGCGGCCACCATTTTTGGCCTGAGCCTGGTTGCAGCAGGTCTCTCTTCTACCGTGGTAGGCACCTTGGCGGGGCAGGTGGTGATGCAGGGCTTTGTCCGCTTCTATATCCCAATCTGGGTACGGCGGGTGGTCACCATGATGCCATCGTTTATTGTCATCATGATGGGGATGGATGCGACGCGTATTCTGGTTTTGAGCCAGGTACTGCTGAGCTTTGGTATTGCCCTGGCCTTGGTGCCGCTGCTGGCGTTTACCGGCAACCGTGAACTGATGGGGGATATGGTCAACGGCCGCCTGATCCAGAATCTCGGTAAACTGATTGTGTTGGTGGTGGTTGGGCTCAACGGTTATCTGCTGATCAGCAACCTGCTTTAAGATAGTTCCTCTCACCCTAACCCTAACTCATGTAGAGGGGATGAAGAGTGCTACAGACTGACTTCTGCACCTGATTACGATGCCGATCAGCTCCCTCTCCCTGTGGGAGAGGGTTGGGGTGAGGGGTCAATCATCATGATCGTGATGGTGGTTTTTGTGATGATGCTTGCTCTTATGGCGCTGCTTTTTATACTGCTTGTAATAGTATTTATCGGCCTTGCGGTAGCGGCCATCATGGTAGTAATAATTTTTGTGCCAGTAATCGCGGTCACGCCAGCGATAGCCATCCCAATAGTAGCCACGGCGGCTGCGCTCCCCTAAATCACGCCCCTGATGGCCATGCCACCAATCGCGATCGCGCCAGTCGTAACCGTCCCAGTAATTGCCCCGTTTGTCCTGGTCACCAATCTGCAGTGAGACCCCCGGGAGCAAATCAATATTGACGCTGCTGGCATGGGCGATGGGTGCGATGGGCATGAAAAGCGCCGCCAGAATGGCAGCGGTAAACAGAGGTTTAAACATTTAGGCTCCCTTGGCCGAACACCGATAATGAAGCACGTTCATCGGTATAGGTTTTGGCCATGCAAACGGTTGTTATCCCTCGTTCTTAAACGCTATGCGTAGAATCCATGAGGTATTTATCCGAGGGATGCTATCTCCGTGGAGCGACCGCGCCTTTGGGGAAATTCTGAAAGCCATGGGGAATGCCGGGGATTGGGAGTTATCTGAGGGGAAAGGGGAAAAAACCGCCGATAACCCACCGGCGGCTTGTAAGCGATTACATCAGGATCTGCTCAATCTTGGCGATCTCTTCTGCGCTGAACTTACGGTTGGCCAACATACCGACCGCATCTTCAATCTGGCTGACTTTGCTAGCACCGATCAATACGGAAGTGACGCGATCGTTACGCAATACCCAGGCCAGCGCCATTTGCGACAGCTTTTGACCACGCTGTTCTGCCAGCACATTCAGCAGGCGAACCTTTTGCAGTTTCGTTTCGGTAATCTGCTCGGGAGTGAGCGAGCGGCTGCCGCTGGCTGCGCGGGAATCAGGCGGGATGCCTTGCAGATAGCGATCGGTCAGCATGCCTCCAGCCAGCGGTGAGAAGGCGATAGACCCCACGCCATGCTCTTCCAGCGTATCCAGCAACTCGGGTTCGACCCAGCGTTCAAACATCGAGTACTTCGGCTGGTGGATCACGCAAGGGGTGCCAAGCTGCTGCAGTATGGCAAATGCTTGCCGCGCCCGTTCGGCCGGGTAATTCGATAACCCGACATACAGCGCTTTCCCTTGGCGGACTATCAAATCCAGCGCCGCCATGGTTTCTTCCAACGGCGTATCTGGATCAGGGCGGTGATGGTAGAAGATATCCACATAGTCGAGCCGCATGCGTTGCAGGCTCTGATTCAGGCTGGCGACCAGGTATTTCTTCGATCCCCAGTCACCGTAGGGGCCAGGCCACATGGTGTAGCCCGCCTTGGAAGAGATAATCAGCTCATCGCGATAAGGCTGGAGATCCTGATGCAGAATACGGCCGAAATTCTCCTCAGCAGAACCCGGCGGTGGCCCGTAGTTATTGGCCAGATCGAAGTGGGTAATGCCAAGATCGAAGGCACTATGCACCAGGCTGCGCGCATTGTCATACAGTGTGCTATCACCAAAGTTGTGCCACATACCGAGTGAAACGGCTGGCAGTTGCAGCCCGCTGCGGCCACAGCGGCGATATTCCATATTCTGGTAGCGGGCAGGCTCAGCTTGATAAACCATAAAATCCTCATCGACGGCGGGAAATGATATTCAGTGTATGCGCTTCCACTTGGGCTGTCAGAGTGCCAGATCACGCTAATTATCTGTCATTTATTCAAATTGCTTATGGATGATCCCTACTGCATGCCGTTGGTGCGCAGATGTAAAGCGGGGTTTCCAGTGCCTTTTGCTGACAAAGCTCGAAAATTCGGCAGCATCTTTAATACTTAATACTAACCATTCTCCCATTACCTAGGTGATGATCATGAACAAGAGCTATACGGTGGCAGATTACCTTCTCGATCGGTTAGCCCAGATTGGCATTCGCCACTTTTTCGGTGTACCGGGAGATTACAACCTGCAGTTTCTCGATCATGTTATCGATCATCAGCAGATAACCTGGGTAGGCTGCGCCAACGAGCTGAACGCCGCCTATGCCGCTGATGGTTATGCCCGCTGCAAACCGGCCGCGGCACTGTTGACCACCTTTGGTGTGGGTGAATTAAGTGCGATTAACGGCATTGCCGGCAGTTATGCCGAATACCTGCCGGTGATCCACATTGTTGGCACACCGGCTTTGCGAGCCCAGCGAGCCGGGGATTTACTGCACCATTCTTTAGGGGATGGGGACTTCGGTCATTTTGCCCGTATGGCGAAAGAGGTCACCATCGCTCAGGCCAGCCTGACGGCCAGCAATGCTGAAGCAGAAATCGATCGCTTATTGACGACCGCGTTGTACGAGCGCCGCCCGGTGTACCTGCTGTTGCCAAGTGACGTTGCCGAAGCCCCGTTGGCCTCGCGCCCAGCACCTTTGGTATTGCGTCAGCCCAATCTTTCCGAGGTATCGCTACAGGAATTTATCGCCGCCGCGCGGGAAAAACTGCAGGCTGCACAGCGGGTTTCCCTGCTGGCGGATTTCCTGGCCGAACGCTTCGGGGCCGAATCCGTGCTGGAACAATGGATGAATGAGGTCAATATTCCTCACTCGACGCTGCTGTTAGGCAAAAGCGTGTTGGATGAAACCCATGCCTGCTTTACTGGAACCTATGCCGCAGCCGCCAGCGATCCGCAGGTTAAGCAGCAGATTGAGGGTGCCGATGTGGTGATTAACGTCGGGGTGCGTTTCACCGATGCTATCACCGCCGGTTTTAGTCACAATCTGCCCGTGGATAAATGCATCGATATCCAACCGTTCGAGGCGCGGGTTGGCCAGCAGGTTTTCAGCCAGATCCCTATGCGCGAAGCAGTGAAGGCTCTACATCAACTGACGTTATCGTTAGCCAGCAAGTGGTCGTTGCCTTCCATTAAACGGCCAGCGCTACCGGATCCGAGTTCCTGCGGTCTTGATCAACATGGTTTCTGGCAGCAGATCCAAGACTTCTTGCAGCCGGGGGATATCCTGATTGCGGAGCAGGGCACTGCCTGTTTTGGCGCGGCGTCGTTGACGCTGCCGCGGGGTTGCCGGTTTATCGTACAGTCCTTATGGGGATCGATCGGCTATACCTTACCGGCGGCATTTGGCGCGCAGACTGCCGAACCTCAGCGCCGGGTGGTGTTGCTGATTGGCGATGGGGCTGCTCAACTTACCGTGCAGGAGTTGGGCAGCATGCTGCGCGATGGGCAAAAGCCGGTGATCCTGCTGCTGAATAACGACGGTTACACCATAGAACGAGCCATCCACGGGCCAGAACAGCGCTATAACGATATCGCGCAATGGAACTGGACGCGGTTACCGCAGGCTTTCTCGCTCGATCATCAGGTGAAATGCCTGCGTGTCACCGAGCCTGAACAGTTGCGTGCGGCGCTTGGTGAGGTCGGTGGCCGTGATCAACTGGCGTTTATCGAGGTGGTACTGCCAAAAATGGATATTCCCGAACTGCTCGATAGCGTGTCACGGGCCATTCAATCGCGTAATGCGGCGGCTTGATCGGCGGCATTTTCCAGCAGGCGATCCAATAACCACAGCCCCGCCGGCCCCGGCGGGGTGAGCTTGGACCATACGGCGTCGACCGAGATGGTTTGCGGCCAGCCGCGCATTTTCAGCTCTGTCAGACGTTGCCGCCCGTACTGTTTGACCAGCCAGTGCGGCAGTATCGCCCAGCCCGCCCCCTGTTCCGCCATCTCTAGCAACATCAGATAACTGGGCGCCGACCAGGCCCTGCCGCGTGGTTTTGGCGCGCTGTTGCTGGTATAAGTGTTGAGGTAAAGTTGGCGGCTGCTGGCAAGGTGGGCCTGTGTCAGGGCAGGAGTAAGGGTCAGCGGATGATCATGAGCGACAAACAGCCCCATTTCAGTCTGCTCTGGCAGCCTGGCGACGGCGATCTCGGGAGGGTAGGTGGGTTGTACCGCCAGCATCCCCAGGTGGGCGCGGCCAGTCTGTAGCAGATCCAGCACATCCTCCCCTTCGGCGATCATACATTCCAGCTCGATATCCTGATAACGCCGCTCGAAATGTTTCAGCAGGTTGTCGTGATGGTTGGGCTGATAGGTATCGGAAAAAACGATGGTCAGCCGTGGTTCGATATTGTCCCCCAAGCGGATGCTCAAGGCATCGAGTCGTTCGCTGGCAGCGAGAATTTCCTGCACATGGCCCAGCACCTTGCGGCCAGCCTCGGTCAATACAGGTTGGCGTGCCTGCCGATCGAACAGCGTCAGCCCGAGATCGGCCTCCAGATTGGCAATGGCGGTGCTGATGGTGGATTGGCTTTTGCGCAGCCTGCGTGCGGCAGCAGAAAACGAGCCTAACGCGGCAGCCTCAACAAAGGCCAGTAGGGCTTCTGGGGAATAGCGCATGATGTATCTACTTTATCGATGTTATCTATCTTTAATCTACGCAAAAAACCGATGATAATCACCTGACTTTTTCAATAATGATCACAAAGCAGGTGAAGTATGCAGTTGCAAAACAAGTCGTTGGTTGAACGTATCGTTCACGCCGTGGGGTTCGAAGCTATCGCCGTGATGATCTGTGCCCCTTTGGGTTCATGGTTGCTTAACCGCTCGATGGCGCAGGTTGGGGCGCTGGCGATCATGTTATCTACCGTCGCCATGCTGTGGAACATCGTCTATAACTCGATCTTTGATCGGCTGTGGCCGGTGAGCCGAGTAGTCAGAACGCTGAAAGTGCGTATTGGCCACGCCTTTGGCTTTGAAGCCGGGTTTGTGCTGATTGGCCTGCCGATAGCCGCCTTTATGCTCAATATTTCGTTGTGGCAGGCCTTTGTGTTGGAGATCGGTTTCTTCCTGTTCTTCTTGCCTTATACCATGGCGTATAACTGGGTCTACGATACCCTGCGCCAGCGTTGGTTTGAGCCGCGCCAGGCGAAGGTTAGCAACTCGCACAGCAAATAATTGCTTCGTCAGTCAGGTCGTTCTCGGGTAATGTCTGGTTGATAGTGAGTCACAGCCAAGGAGAACCGAATGAAAGTGTTGGGATTATTGGGTGGGATGAGTTGGGAATCCACCATCCCCTATTACCGAATGATCAACGAGCAGGTGAAACAGCGGCTTGGTGGCCTGCATTCAGCCAAAATCGTGCTCTACAGCGTGGATTTTCATGAAGTGGAACGCTTGCAGCACCAAGGTGATTGGGAAGGCGCTGGTCGTTTGCTGGCAGGGGCCGCTGCTTCACTGCGTGCTGCCGGTGCCGAAGCCATCGTGATTTGTACCAACACTATGCATAAGGTGGCGGATGCAGTGGAACAGGCCAGCGGCCTGCCACTGATCCATATCGCCGATGCCACGGCATTGCAGGTACGCCAGCAAAATATCCGCCGTATCGGCTTACTCGGCACGCGCTTTACCATGGAACAGGATTTTTACCGTGGGCGTTTGCAGGACAAATTTGCTATCGAAGTGGTTACGCCGGATGCCGCCGATCGTGATATCGTACACCGCATCATTTATGAAGAGCTGTGCCTGGGCAAGATCGTTGATACCTCACGCGATGAATATCGCCGGATTATTGCCAAGCTGGAACAGCAGGGCGCCGAGGGGATCATCTTTGGCTGCACCGAGATCGGCCTGTTGGTTAGCGCACAAGATGCCGCGGTGCCGGTATTCGACACCACGGCCATTCATGCGTACGCCGCTGCCGAGTATGCTCTGGCTTAGTCTTCATGCGGAGGCTGGTTTTTTACTACCAGCATCAAAGGTTTGCCCGCCAGCACCAGCCAGGCGGGCAACATCACAATACAGAGTATCGGTAACAGGTGCAGCTCTGGCACCACCGCCACGGCCATAAACAGGCTCAGCCAGCCGTCGCGAGTCACCACCAGCACCAACCCCATAATGGCACAGGAAACGGTGATCGCTGCCGGAACCGCCGGAACATGTTGATGCAACATCAACCCTAGTGCGACACCGATAAATACCGCCGGGAAAATACGCCCGCCGCGGAAGCCACTGGCGGCAGCTACCACCAGGGCGGCCAGCTTGGTCAGGGTGATCACCAACAATTGGCTGGTGGTGAAACTACCGTCGACCACCAACAGTTTCATCTCATCCAACCCTTTGAATAGGGTGACATCTCCGCCAATGACCCCAAGGATCCCCAGCAACAGACCACCTAGCCCGAGCATCAATACCGGATTTTTCAGCGAATGGAACATATGGTGCATGCGCGGGAAGCACCAAATCGCCACCATCCCCAGGGCAATAGCGATCAGTGCGACCACCGAGCCGCTGAAAATATCGCGTAGCCGGGTCACATCGTAAGCATCAAGCTGTAAGGTAAAGTTCGGGGTAAAGAATATCTGGGTAGTGACGGCCCCGGCGGCAGCGGCCATCAGCGGGGCAAACAGCCGATCCCACAGGGGGACTTCGTTATTTCCCCCTAGCGTTTGCGAGAAAATCAGGGCGGCGGCAACAGGGGTACCAAACATTGCGCCAATCGTGCCAGCGGCGGCGAGGATGATCCAATCCATCCTGGGCACTTTGGGTAATAGCCTGGCCCCGAGTGCGACCACCAGGGCAATATTGATGGCGGTGATCGGGTTTTCCGGTCCCAAACTGACTCCACCTGCCAGGCCGATCATCAAAGCTAAAGCCAGCCCCGGTACGGCGGCCACTGGCAAAGGCATGCCGATCAGCGATTCGGTAGCCGGATCTGGCCCGGCATGGCCCGGCACGAAACGTATGATCAGCCCAACGGCGATACCAGCCAGCGTAAGAATACCGATGGTCCACCACGGGGAATGGCTATCTATATCGAGCATTTCCGGAAGGCGAGTCCACAGCAAGTTCTGCAGCACGCTGGCACTTTCCATCAGCAAGATGAGGATCAGGCTGGAGGTGGAACCGATAACGATCGCGGGCAGAGCGAAGGCCAACATAGCATTGGCGCGCGGATGCAGCATGCAGGATCCCTTGTTGTTACGTCCCTGATTGGCAGGGAAAACAGAGAGTAAAGCCAGCAGAATCGCCAGGCTCCAGAGAAATGGTTTGCATAGTATATAGCTCCAACGGAGCGATTTCGCTAATGGTAGCCGCACGCGATCGCATTCCTCTCACGTTTTTTGCGCCAATCTGTAACCGCCGGTATAAATCGGTGAAAACTGTGCTGGCTGAAACGATTTTTGTGATCGAGATCGCTATTGCGCAGCGGGCCGCAGAATGCCGATTGTTGTTTGGGCGGCGTGATTTTACAGTGTACCCAATTTTGCATTATTCATTTTAGGGAGAAACACCGATGACCTATGCCCT
The DNA here is from genome assembly GCF_047530105.1 of Serratia sp. T13T92. Taxonomy (NCBI): domain Bacteria; kingdom Pseudomonadati; phylum Pseudomonadota; class Gammaproteobacteria; order Enterobacterales; family Yersiniaceae; genus Serratia; species Serratia sp. T13T92. The sequence continues at coordinate 13,799 of NZ_JBLJAK010000010.1, forward strand.
CGTAGGTGATGTTGGCGGTACCAATGCCCGCCTGGCGTTGTGCACTGTCGAGACGGGCGAGATCGCCCAGGCGAAAACCTATTCTGGTCTGGAGTTCGATAGCCTGGAAGCGGTGATCCGCCAATACCTGACCGAGCTGCAACTGGAGGTTCAGGATGCCTGTATCGCCATCGCCTGCCCGGTAACGGAGGATTGGGTCGCCATGACCAATCACACCTGGGCCTTCTCCATCAAAGCGATGAAAGAGAGCCTGGGCTTAAAGCATCTGGAAGTGATTAACGATTTTACCGCGGTTTCGATGGCTATTCCGATGCTGTCCGAAGATGACGTGTTGCAGTTTGGCGGTGGCAAAGCGCAAAAGGATAAACCGATTGCCGTTTACGGTGCGGGTACGGGCCTGGGGGTAGCGCATCTGGTGCATGTTAACCGCCGGTGGGTGAGTCTGCCGGGTGAGGGTGGCCACGTAGATTTTGCGCCGAACAGTGAAGAAGAGGACATCATCCTGGAGGTGCTGCGTGGCGAAGTGGGGCACGTCTCTGCGGAGCGCGTGTTGTCTGGCCCTGGGCTGGTGAATCTGTACCGTGCCATCGTCAAGGCAGACAAGCGCCTGCCGGAGAAGCTGGAACCCAAAGACATCACCGAGCGTGCGCTGGCGGACAGTTGCATCGATTGCCGTCGTGCGTTGTCCCTGTTCTGCGTGATCATGGGGCGGTTTGGCGGCAACCTGGCGTTGAACTTGGGGACGTTTGGTGGAGTGTATATCGCCGGGGGCATCGTGCCGCGCTTTATGGAGTTCTTCAAGGCTTCCGGGTTCCGCGCCGCCTTTGAAGACAAGGGACGCTTCAAAGACTACGTACGTGAAATTCCGGTGTTTATGATCACCCATTCCCAACCGGGGCTGCTGGGGGCCGGTGCTCATCTGCGGCAGACGATAGGGATACCCCTCACCCCAACCCTCTCCCAAAGGGAGAGGGAGCTGTCAGCCCCTGCTCGTTTAGAAGTAAAGAGATAATCTCAACAACTGCGATCGTCTCTTCTGCCAGTACTGATGAAGAATCGCGATACTTTCAGCCCAACTCGATCAGCTCGTTTAGAAGTAAAGAGATAATCTCAACAACTGCGATTGTCTCTTCTGCCAGTACTGATGAAGAATCAAGATACTTTCAGCTCAACTCGATCGGCACCCTCTCCCTTTGGGAGAGGGTGAGGGGCCATTAGCCGTTGGCTTTGGCCAACACCGGCTCTGCGTGAGACTCTTCTTCCTGCTCTACCGCTTTCGGCGCTTTGATAAACAGGGTGATCAGCAGTGAAATCACCGACAGCACACCCATCACCATGAACGTTGCGTGGAAGCCGCCGAAGTGGTTGGCAACAAACGACCCTGCCAGCGCGCCCAGACCAAAGCCCTGATAAATGATGCCGTAGTTCTTGCTGTGGTTTTTCAGGCCGAAGAAGTCACCGACAATCGCCGGGAAGACGGTAATGTTGCCACCAAAGCAGAAAGCGACCGCGCCGACGCAGATAAAGAACAGCGTATGGCTCAGCGTCACGAAGCTCAGTGCGGCAATCGCCAGAATAGTGACCAGCATGGTGAAGCTGATGACGCGCATACGGCCTACTTTATCGGACAGGGTGCCCAGAATGATGCGGCCTGCGGTATTGAAGATTGCCACGGCAGAAACGGTGTTGGCGGCGGTGGCCAAATCCATCCCAGCCAGCTGTACGCCCATGTCTTTAACGATACCGATCAGATACAGGCCACTCATACAGGCTGCGAAGAAAATCACGAACAGCATGTAGGCCTCTTTGCTGGCCAGCATCTGGCGCACGGTGTAATCGTTGCCCAGCGTGCCGTGGTTAGCCTGTTGGTTAACCTGCACCGGTTCTTTGAGCAGCATGGAGCCCAGCACAATCAGCGCCATCACGATCACGCCCCAGTAGAAGAACGCAGCAGAGACACCGGCACCGCTAATCAGGGCGGCGTTAACGTATTTGAACAGCAGGCTGCCGCTACCGAACGCCCCGACGGAGATGCCGGAAATCAGCCCCTTGTTGTCCGGGAACCATTTGATCAGGTTGGACAGCGTAGAGATGTAAGCGATACCCACCGCAAAACCGACCACCACGCCTGCTAACAGATAGATCATATCCAGCGATTGCACGTGGGCGCTGGCAATCAACCCCAGGCCGACCAGCACGCCGGAGACCAGCGTCAGATTGCGAATACCGAAACGCTCTTGTAGCTTACCGGCGAACAGCGTGGCGAAGGCCAGGAAGAAGCTGGTGATCGAGAAGGTGGTAGCGACATCGCCAAGGCCCCAATGGAACTTGTCTACCAGCGGCTGGTTGAACAGGCTCCAGGTATAGATAGTGCCGAGGCCCATCTGGCAGATGATGGTGCCGAGAACGATTAAGCTGCGATTTGCCGGTTTGCTGTTCATGGCCGGTCTCCTTCCTGTATTGGCATTGCCCATTGGCAAAATTAGCAAGGCAACCAGAGCCCTGCGGTATGGGCTTATTATAAAGGGGGCGATCGTTGCCAATGGCGGATCGGGAATGAACTGCCGCTGCCGAGGAATGAAATGCCGTTATCGCTGCATGAGTTGCCGAATAAGGGGTAAAAAGCCGTTGGAATGCGGCCTGCCGGGCGTGATCTACATCAAAGATATGTCAGAAAGATGGCTAAAGCGCTGCGGCAAACTGTGTGGTAATTGTGAAGGATATGCCTGAAAGGCGTAATTGGGCTTTCCTCCTATAGAGAACGTACCGGTGCGGAACTACTGTGATCGGTAAATGGACCCGTTCCATGCTCTGGGAGAGACCTGATGAAAAAAGTGCTGTTGTTATTGGCTGCGTTGTTGCCGCTTTCACTGCCTGCGGTGAGCCATGCGGATATTTCTGTCGGCATCAACGTGCCTGGAATGTCGCTGCATATTGGCGATCGGGATGACCGTGGCCATTACTGGGATGGTGGTCGCTGGCGTGAACCGCGCTGGTGGCACGAGCATTATGGCCCACGCGGATATTACGGCCCCCCACGTCGTGAATGGCGTGATGGCCCACGTTATCACCGCATGCCACCACCACCACCGCCACGCTATTACCAACGGGATCACGGCCCGCGAGGCCCACGCTGGTAACTATAACCGCATCAGTTGGCGAAACGCCTTGACCTTGCTGCGGCTGACCGGGACTTCAAAATCCAGATCGCTCAGCCGCAGAATATAGGTGTTGTTGAACCACGGAACGATTTCCCGGATCTTGGACAGATTCACGCAATACGACCGGTGGCAGCGGAAGAAAAACTCTTCTGGCAGCCGTTGGTAAAACTCGGTGATATTCATCGGCATCACAAACTCTTCGCGCCGGGTATATACCCGTGTAACTTTCTCATCGGCGGCGGCGTAGTATATGTCGTTGATGTCCGTGACGATGATGCGCTCGTCTTTGATCAGGTTAATGCTGTGGCTGGTGCGATTCGCCGGTGCGCTAGGTTCCGGCGTCTGCGCCGGTCGGTTATGCAATGCCTCCAGCTTTTGCAGCATGGTGATGATACGCGCTTCATGATACGGCTTGAGGATGTAGTCGAACGCCTCGATCTCAAACGCCTCCACCGCATGCTCTTTATAGGCGGTGATAAACACGATCGACGGACGATGCGCAAACTTGCTGATGTTCTGTGCCAGCAATACGCCGTCTAACGACGGAATATTGATATCGAGGAAAATGGCATCGACCTGATGAGTTTGCAGGTATTTCAGCACGTCCAGGCCATCTTCAAAGGTGGCTTCGATAGTGATATTACTGTGTTTATTAATCAGATAAGTCAGCTCTTGCTGGGCGAGAAACTCATCTTCCACAATGATGGCTTTCATAGTTGTTCCCCGGCAGGTTGTGGGCTGTTTTCGCTATGCAGTTTATTGCCGTTTTTGGTGACGTAGAAGGCGATTTCCGTTCCTGGCTCCAGCCGACGTATGCGTAATCCTTCGCCGTACAGCAGGGAAACCCGGTGGTGTACGTTAAGCAGACCGATATTGTGCCCTGGCATTTCATTGCGCGCCACGCGCTCGATCACCAGTGGATCGATGCCATTGCCAGTATCTTTCACCGAAATCTTGACGCGATCGCCCCGATCTTTCACCGCGATCACCACCACGCCTTTCCCTTTACAGGGTTGAATACCGTGCACGATGGCATTTTCCACTAGCGGCTGGATCAGCAGGCTGGGGATGCGCACGGCAATATCGTCGTCGATGTCATAAATCACCGTCAGCTTATTGCCGAAGCGCGCCTGCTCGATGGCGATATAGTCCTGGATCTGATGCAGTTCCTTACGGATATCGATCAGTTCGTCGTTCAGTTCCAGGTTATAGCGCAGGTAACGCGACAGGTTGATGATTAACTGGCGGGCGGTATCTTGATTTAGCCGGATTGACGACGAGATAGCATTCAGCGCATTAAACAGGAAATGCGGGTTGATTTTGCTTTGTAGCGCGCGCATTTCGGCCTTGTCCGCCATTTGGCGTAGATGCTCGATGCGCGAGACTTCCATCTGGGTGGAGATAATCTGCGACAGGCCAACTGCCATCACCTTCAGCGTATTGGTGATCTGATGGGCATGGCAGTAGTAAATCTTCAGCGCCCCGGTCACCTCACCCTTTTCCCACAGCGGGATCACCAGTTGGGAATGGATCTGCGGTGCTGTCTGATTCTCGAGGTTGTTTTTGATGATGATTTTGCCCTGCTGGATGCTTTCCAGCGTGACTCGGCTCAGCCCTGCGCGCCCGAGTGGGTAATGCTCTGCTCCCACGCCAACGTAGGCCAGCACATGTTGGGTATCGGTGATGGCGACCGCATCGGCATTGATATCGTGGCGGATAATTTCGCAAATGGTGGTCAGCGATTCGCTATTGATATTACGGAAATAGGGCAGCGTTTTACGGGCGATATCCAGCGCCAGCTTGGCCTGCCGCGCCGCAATCACCTCTTTTTCGTCTTCGACGCTTTGCACCAGCAGCACGATCAGGCCGATACACACCGTGCCGAGGATCATCGGCAGGGCAATTTTAGACACGATATCCAGCCCGAGTTCGGTGGGTTTGGCCCAGGCAACGATCAGCAGCATGGTGAGTGATTCGCACAGCATGCCTCCCAAGATCCCGGCACGCCAGCGCTGGCCTTTCTTCACCTTCAGGTTGATATAACCGGCGCCGATCCCGGCAATAATGCTGGTGATCAGGCAGGGAACCGAGGTGATACCGTCGATATCGATCAGATAGCGGTGCAATCCGGCGATAATGCCGGTAATGATGCCAACCCAGGGGCCAAACAGGATCCCCCCGGCCATGATGGCGATCACCCGTACGTTAACCAGAGAGCCTTCGACGTTGATGCCAGAATAGGTACTGAACAGGGCGAACAGAGAGAAGATGGCCGTGACTGCGGCCAGTTCCAGCGGAGTATGATCTTCCTTTTGCAACAGCTGGCGAAACAGCCGAGTGCGGGTGAGGAAAAACAGGCAGATCAACATCAGGGCGGCACGATCGAATACCGCTAACAACATTTCAAAAACAGGGTGCACAACGGGCGGCTCACTGCGACAAACGGGAGAACACAGTATATCACAGCGCGGCAATGACCGCGGTGGCCGGAGCACACCGCGGTCATCAGGGCTATTTGATACCCAACTGCTCTTTGCCGAGCGGCGTCAGCAGCTCAACGGTGGCGCGGCCAATGAAATCCACTTCGAAATCATCCGCAGCAAAATCCACCGGGCTTTTGCCGGACAGGAAGCTTGGCAACTGCCGTTGCAGGTAGGCATCGTTCTTCTCACAACCCGGCGCGGCGGCGATGTACATCACGTTGCTGTCGAACTCGCCGTTATGCTCGTTTTCCACCGAATGGATCACGTCACAGTGCCAGAATACCGTATCTCCCGGCTCCAGATCGGGAATAGGGGATAACCCACTTAATAAAAGGGGATGCCATTGTTCCGAGATAGATAGCGCCCGGCCCGGGGCGGCTCCGCACAGATCGTCATCCGCCACATCGTCTTGCAGGGCACGCAGCAGGATATAGGCCATGGCATTGGCGATCGGTACCACGTTCAGCGTACCGGCATGGGTGCGTTGCGGTGTCAGCGCTGTCCAGCCCTGGAAGGTGCGGAACATGGAACAAACCGCCGGTGAGGCGATCTCGCGCACTTCGGTACGGCCATCGGCGGCAAAGGGATCATATTGCTGCCAGTTGCCGGAGAACACGTGACGATAGACATAGCGGAAATTCTCATCCAGCCAGCGTTCGATGGTGCCGCTATCCACATGCGGGGAAAGGCCCAACGAAGAGGAGTTTGGCGGGCGGCGACGGGTACGGTCGGCATAGGTAGCAACACGCGTTGGGTCAAAGTGCTGTTTGCCGTTGCTTTCGGTTGCCCACAGGCTGTTGAGGAACACCTGCACCGCATGCATGCGCTGATCTTGACGAGCCTCGACCTGAGGCTTCGACCAGTAAATGCCGTAGATCTGTGGTTTACTGGCAGCCAGTTTGCCAAAGTAGTTATCTTCGGCGGCATTTTTTAACCGCTCGACGAAGTTATTGCGTTCGAGATAGTCGCCAATCTCCTGGTTCCAGGCCTCGGCTTTGCTGCGTGGGAATACGCCGCGAATGGCGCACACGCCGCGCTGTTTAATCAGGGCAATTTGTTGTTCGGTAACGCGTTGTTGCAGAATATCCTCGGCGTCCACCTGCGGCACCGGGTCCTGGCCGTTGGCCAGTTCCTGACGGATTTGCTCCACCTGCTGGCGAATATTGTCTTCCAGTTCCAGGAAGACTTCGCGATAGTTGGGTAGAGCCTGGCGTAACTGCTGCTTGACGCTTTTTATTGCGGCAGGGATATCATCGATGAGTAATGAAGCCATGGTGTTCTCCTTGGCCCGCCGGTGGGCGAGGATGGTGGTGGTAGGGTAGCGTTATAAAGTTGCTGTTTTGTTGTAACCTGGTTAATGATTATCTGGATTTAATAGGGGGAAATAAAGGGATATCTTTCATTCGTAACTTCCTCTTTTTCGTTTTTCGGAGATTTACCTGATGAAATTGGAAACACCTCGCTTGCTGCTGACATCGCTAACGGCGGATGACTGGCCGTTATTCCTACGTCTATTCCAGGATCCCCAGGTGATCCGTTACATTGCCGATCCGCTGCCGGAACACGAGATCCGCGAACGTTTCGAAGCACGCTTGCCCGCATGGGATAAGCATTGCGATCGCTGGCTATGTCTGGTGATGAGAGAAAAAAGCAGCGGTCAAGCGGTGGGAATGACCGGGTTCCGCCCTGAGTGGTCCCCTTGCCAGCAGGCCGAAGTGGGCTTTGGCAGCCTGCCGGAAGGGCAAGGGAAAGGTTATGGCAAAGAGTCGCTGCCAGTGATCTTGGACTTTGCCTTCAATGCTTGCGGTTTTCACAAAGTGTATGCCACGGTGACAGAGGGGAATTTAGCCTCACGGGGTCTGTTGGAGAGCTGCGGTTTTCAACTGGAAGGGACGCTGCGTGACAATTTCCGCCTGGCGGGCCGGTGGTGTAATGACTGGCGGTTGGGGCTGTTGGCGACGGAATTTGCGGCTGCCAACCGGTAAAAAAATTGTTATGCGGGGGACTCGACAGCCTGACAAGGCTGAGTTATGTTCGATGTTCGGCCATTCTGTGGCCAGCGTCGCTCGGATGGTCCGGGCGCTAACGTCTCTTCGAGGTAACTATGTCTGATAACAACTCGCGCCGTTTCACGCGCATCGAACGCCTGCCCCCTTATGTGTTTAATATCACCTCTGAACTGAAGATGGCCGCGCGCCGTCGCGGGGAAGATATTATCGATTTCAGCATGGGTAACCCGGACGGCCCAACGCCACCGCATATCGTAGAGAAACTCTGCACCGTAGCCCAGCGTGACGATACGCATGGCTACTCAACCTCACGTGGTATTCCGCGCCTGCGTCGTGCTATTTCGCACTGGTATCAGGAACGCTATCAGGTCGATATCGATCCCGAGAGCGAAGCCATTGTGACTATCGGCTCGAAAGAGGGCCTGGCACACCTGATGTTGGCAACGCTTGATCATGGGGATACGGTGCTGGTGCCGAATCCAAGTTACCCGATCCATATTTATGGCGCGGTGATCGCCGGTGCGCAGGTGCGTTCCGTGCCGCTGGTGGACGGCGTGGATTTCTTTGGTGAGCTGGAGCGCGCCATTCGTGAAACCATTCCGCGGCCAAAAATGATGATCCTGGGCTTCCCGTCCAACCCGACGGCGCAGTGTGTAGAACTGGATTTCTTTGAACGGGTAGTGGCGCTGGCGAAGCAGTATGACGTGCTGGTGATCCACGATCTGGCCTACGCCGATATCGTCTATGACGGCTGGAAAGCGCCTTCGATCATGCAGGTGCCAGGAGCCAAAGACATTGCGGTAGAATTCTTCACCCTATCGAAAAGCTATAATATGGCTGGCTGGCGGATTGGCTTTATGGTGGGTAACCCTGAGCTGGTTAGTGCATTGGCACGTATTAAAAGCTACCACGACTACGGCACCTTTACGCCGCTGCAGGTGGCTGCTATCGCCGCATTGGAAGGCGATCAGCAGTGCGTGTTGGATATTGCCGAGCAGTATCGCCAGCGCCGTAACGTGCTGGTGAAAGGGTTGCACGAAGCCGGCTGGATGGTGGAAAACCCGAAAGCCTCGATGTATGTGTGGGCAAAAATTCCTGAGCCTTACGCGCATCTGGGGTCGCTGGAGTTCGCCAAGCGTCTGTTGGCGGAGGCTAAAGTGTGCGTATCCCCAGGGATCGGCTTTGGCGATTACGGCGATACCCATGTGCGTTTTGCCTTGATTGAAAACCAGGATCGTATCCGCCAGGCGGTGCGCGGTATCAAGGCGATGTTCCGTGCCGATGGGTTAATCAAGCCAGCGACCAAATAGCATCGCGTTGTTGCCTGAGACCCGGCAGCCGCTGTTACCCCTCACCCCGACCCTCTCCCACAGGGAGAGGGAGCTGACAGTCCCTGCTCGTTTGGAAGTAAAGCGATAATCTCAGCAAGCTCGATTGTCTCTCATCCAAGGTGAGTCACTACAATTTCAAACACACTCGATCGGTCCCCTCTCCCTGTGGGAGAGGGTTAGGGTGAGGGGCGTGTTAAGTGCCCATAATCATGATTTTTCTTCTACTTAAGGTTCTCTTCAGTTGTTATCCGCTATGCTCTGCCAATACCGAATATAGTGGGAGTCTCTATGAGCGTTCGTTTTGCAAAATCACAAATCCTCCTGCACTGGCTGACGCTGGTGATGGTGATCCTGACTTACAGTGCCATATTGCTGAAGGACTCTGTGCCGGATGACAGCGCGGCATTGGTGAAGGATCTGCACTTTAACTTTGGCCTGTCGGTGTTTGTGCTGATGTTTATCCGCCTTGGGCTACGCCACCGGCATCCAACGCCGCCGATCACTCCGGCCTTGCCGGAATTACAGGCGCTAGGGGCGAAAATGCTCCATTGGGTGCTGTATCTGCTATTTTTATCGTTGCCGATCTTGGGCTTCTTGACGTTGGCCTATGGTGGCAAACAGTGGATGCTGCTGGGCTGGCAGGTGCCGCAGTGGGTCACGCCCGATGCGGGCATACGCCGCACGCTGAAAATGGTGCACGAAACCTTGGCAAATACGGGATATTTCATCATCGGCATCCATGCCTTGGCCGCGATTTATCATCACTATGTGCGGGGTGACGACACCCTGCGCCGGATGATGCCCGGCAAATAGTTCGCGGTGCAGAAACAACAAAGGGGCGCAGAAGCGCCCCTTTGTCTAAGTACCTGGTGAGATTGCTGTTAGGCAACCATCAGCATGAAGGTGCCTACCCATGCAACCAGCATGAATGAAACGCCCATCAAAAAGTATTTCACGTAACAACTCCTTGTGGAGTCCTCGCAAACCAACGATCCCGATTGTTGTCTGAGTATTTTGTGGCAAATCAGCGGCGGGCGGCGGGTTCTTCAATCAGAAGGAACAACGTCCTGAGCTACGATTTACCGGTCGTTGCGATTCAAGTTCCTTGAGGTTATCCAGGAATCACAACAGGATCGGCGCTAATGTACTCCCAAAATCCTACCCATTTCAATACTGTGTTTTTGATCACACTTTTTGCCGGTTTTTTACCCTGCCAGGGCGTTGAACCGGGTGCAGCATGCACACCCCTTCGAGGTGTAATGGTTGATAAATGCCCGAAGTAACAGTTTGTTACAAGGCATCAGGCCACGGCACTGACGCTGGCGATCAGGATCGCCCAGAAGACCAGACAAGAAAGCAGGATAGCGGCCCAGACATGACGACGGTTGAGTTCCATTTTTAGCCTTCACTTTGCAATCGGTGGTTGTTTAATAACCCTATCGGCGCAAAACGGTAAAAATTTACTCTCTGGGCAAACTATTTATTCTGAGGGCTGGTGGATCGCCACTACCGTGGTATGCACTTCGTAGCCCAGCAGAAACAGGGCTTGCTCAAGGGCCTCAACCTTCGAGGCATAGGCCACATCCAGCAACCGTTCGATCTGTGCGCCGTTAAACCCCATCTGGCGGGCCAGCAGCGCTTTTGAGGTGTTGCTGCTTAACATGCGGTTATGCAGTTCCAGCTTTAATTTCACCAGCACCGGCAAATGCAGTGCGATGTCACCGCTCTGCAATGCGGAGGCCGCAGGCACCGGGCGCCCTTCTTCCATTTCAATGGCGATAGCCGTCAGCAGGCTTTCCTGCGCCTCCAGTTCGACGTCCTCACGTTTGTAGCAGGCGGCTTGCTGCTCGGGGAAATCGCGTAGGGTAATTTGCCAGGCATCGCTTTCGCTATCGAAGGCGTAATGGGCGGGGTAGTGGCAAGGCATCATATTTCCTGCTTGGGGGGAAGTGAGCCGCATTGTGACCGGTTGGCGACAACAATGCCAGAGATTGGCGTCCTTAAAGCACGTAGATAATCGCTGCGTAGGCCGCCAAGCTGAACACATTGTTGCGCCGTATCTTTTTTGGACGGCGACTGATGTTTTATTAGGAACTTATGCCAGTATTATCCTATAAGCCCAACGATACTGCGGATTAACATGAAATACAGATTTAACGATCGTGTGCTGTTTGATGGTGATAGCGGAACGTTGGGTCCAAGCGACTTTTCCGACGAGCCCACTTCTATTTCCAATCCTGCCAAACGTCTTTTGCTATTACTGATCGCCAATTATGGCAAACCCGTGGAACGGGAGGTGATTTTCAAAAAGGTGTGGGACGACTACGGCATGATCTCCAGCAATAACAACCTTAATCAATGCGTGAGCAAGTTGCGCCGGGTGCTTAAGGTGATGGGGATCGATGATGAGGTGATTGCCACAGTGCCGAAGATAGGGTTCATGTTACGCCGCGAGATCCAGGTTGAAATCAGCCAGGAAGACGATGGGCATTTTACCCCACTAATCCCTGCACAGACGGTGGGTGATGAGAGCCATGTGCCAGTAGAGAGCGGGCTGCAAGACGAAGCCGAGACAGATGATGATGTTGCTTCCGTTTCCGGGGCAGACGGTGAGTTCGATCTGCCGACAAGCGAAGAGATTGCCACTCCTGCCAATAAAAAACGTCTTGGTTGGGGTCTGATCGCTACGGTTGCTGGTTTGGTCTTTGTACTGGGGATCGCATCTACGATGTACGCCACCAATTCACTGGCCAGACAGGAGGTGTTTCTTGGCAAGGCAGGGAGTTGCAAGGTATTTATGTCGACATCCACGCAGTCAGGTGTCCCCAACTCTAGTCTGAATCAGGACATGCTGTCCTATGTTGAGCAACGAAAAGCCGAATGCCGGGCAGATGAATACCTGTTAGTGGTACGCAGCAACCAGGTTCGTTCTTTTATTTCTGGCGTGAGCCGCCTGTTTTTTGTGCGCTGTACCATCGTACGTGAGCACAAAATAGAGTTTTGCTCAGGGCTAGAGAACGACAGTCTACCGCTGTTGCAGTAAGGCTAAGTAAAAGAATGGGCCTGATCATCGTAACAGTAGTCTGGCTTTTTGGTGGGGTGAGCGACAATGCGCCGAGTTGTTTAAATTTTGTATTAATTGAACATAAAACAAACAAGTTTTTTGTGCTTAACAAAGAGACCATGCAGAGTTTTGTTCATTAAAATGGCTGTAAAAAACATTAAATTTGGATTTAAAATCTAAATAATTACGAGTTAATGGTTAATGATTCTTTTATACCGATTGCGGGTTAAGATTTTTCTCGTCAACGGGTGGTTAGGATTGTTCTTAAGTAACTGGCTGATGACGCTCACCACGGAACCTGCGAAGTTGTCGCAGAACGGTGGAAACAAACAAGTACGGCAAGATGGTAAATAACGGACCGATGACAGTAAAGATTCTCGGGCGCACCAATCGGCAATGTGCTTGGTTAACTACAGTTATCTTGTAACGGATTAGGATCATTATGAAATTTTACAACACCAAAACTACCCTGCTGGCCGCTGTTATCGGTATGACTTTTGCGAGCTCTGCGATGGCTGCTGACGGCACCATTACCATCAACGGTACCATTACCGACACTACCTGCGATATTTCGGTCAACAACCAGTCTAAAGACGCCACGGTAACGTTGCCGACCATTTCCATCTCTGCGCTACCAGCCGTTGGGGCAACCGCAGGGGCAACACCTTTCAGCATCGCACTGACCAACTGTGCGGGGGCTACACTTAATACTGCCAGCACCTTCTTTGAAGCGGGTGCTTATGTTGAACAGAGCACCGGTCGCCTGAACAACTCGGCATCGGGCACGGCGACCAACGTCCAGGTTCAACTGCTGAACGCCAATTTGGGCAGCATCATGGCGGGTAACGCACATAGCCAAGGCGATTTGGCCGTTGATATCAGCTCCGGCGGCGGCGTAATGAATTATTACGCGCAATACTATGCGAACGGGACGGTCACGCCAGGTACGGTTAATACCCAGGTGGATTACACCATCATCTACCTGTAAGACATCCAGCCGTGGGATGGGGGCAGCCTCATCCCCTTCAGAGGACAGCGCCATGTTAAGAACTCTATTTACCGTTTCCGCCTTTAGTTTGGCGCTGACATGGACAGTTGCCGCTGATGCTGGAGTGATCATCAACGCCACACGCATTATTTATAACGAAAACAGCGGTGAAGCGATTACCCAACTGCGTAACCAAGGGACTAGCCCGGTGTTGATCCAGTCCTGGATCGATAACGGGGATGTTAAATCCAAACCCGACACCGTCAAGGTGCCTTTTACCCTGACACCACCGGTCGCCCGTATCGATCCGGGTAAAGGGCAGGCGTTGCGTATTGCACGTACCGGCGGCGGATTGCCGGGTAACCGTGAATCACTGTTCTGGCTCAATGTGTTAGAGATCCCACCCAAGGCTTCCCAAAAAATAGCCGCGGGTGACAACCTGATGCAGTTCTCTTTCCGCACCCGCATCAAACTGTTCTATCGGCCGGATAACCTGCCAATGACCCCGGCTCAGGCTTACGAAAAGCTGGATCTGAGCTTACGCAAAGGGGCTGCGGGTTATGAAATCGTCGCCAAGAACCCATCGCCTTATTACCTTACTTTCCGCCAGATTGAAATTCGTAGCGCCAAAGGCGCGCCGGTACTGGGAGATCTGGGAAAAACGCAGGAAAGGATGGTGGCACCCTTTGGCGAGTTGGTGATGAAAATTCAAGGAATGAAATCGGCACCGTCAGCAGGCTTAAAAGCGTTTTACAGCCTGATTGATGATTTCGGTGGGGATAACAAAAATGAGCGGACGTTGGCGGGCAGTGGTAAGTCTTGATTGGCGGCCCTCTTTTCTCAACCAGATTTACATTGCGGGAGCCATTTTACTGGCTCCCTTGGCATTGGCTTATGCGGATGAAACCGAGGCTATTGAGTTCAACGAGTCTTTTCTGCGTTCGTCCGTCGATGTCAGCCAGTTCTCCAGCGGTAACCCGGTTGCTCCCGGCATTCACCGCATCGATCTCTATCTTAACGACCAATGGAAAGGGCGGCAGGACGTCAACTTTTCCCTGGCTTCACCGCAAAGCAGCATCGCTCAGCCTTGCTACGATCTGAAACTGTTAAGCCTGTTCGACATTGCCTTGGATAAACTGGACAAGGCGGTGTTGTCGCGCTTGCAGCAAGGGGAACAGTGTATTGCGCTGGGTGAACTGGTGCCTGGCGTGGAGGGCAATTTTGATAGCGGTGGCCAACGGTTGGATGTGCGTGCGCCGCAGTCTTTGCTGCAGCATGAAGCCCGTGGTTATGTCAGCCCTGAGTTGTGGGATAACGGCATCACGGCGGCGACCCTGCAATATGACTACAACGCCTACCGTTCCGATCATTCCGACTCATCTTCTCAAACCACCCAATTTCTGGGGTTGCGTGGCGGATTAAATTGGGACGTGTGGCGTCTGCGTTACCGGGCGTCGGCCAATTGGAATGATGACGAGGGTTTTCGCTATCAAAGCAATGAAACCTATCTGGAGCGGCCTTTGGTTGGCTGGCGTAGCCGGATGGTGCTGGGGCAATCGACCACCGACGGCCAAGTCTTTGACAGCATTGGGTTCATTGGCGCTCAGATCAGCTCGGACGATCGTATGTACAGCGATTCCCAACGTGGCTTTGCTCCGGTGGTGCGCGGTATCGCCAATACCAACGCGCTGGTGCGTGTCAGCCAGCGTGGCAGCCAGATTTATGAAACCACCGTACCGCCGGGGCCGTTTGTTATTGACGATCTCTATCCTACCGGCAGCGGTGGCGATCTGCTGGTCACGGTGACCGAAGCCGACGGCACCGAACGCAGCTTTACCGTCACCTATGCTTCAATAGCCGAGCTGCTACGGCCAGGTGTAACTCACTATTCACTGATGGCGGGGAAATATCGCAATAACTCGGTGAGCGAGGAACCTGCCATTGCGGTGGGCACCTTGAGGCATGGTTTCACTAATCTGCTGACGGGTTATACCGGCGTGATCGGTGCCGATGGTTATGCGGCCGCCTCGGGCGGTCTGGCATTCAATACCGATTTTGGCGCGCTGTCGGCGGATATTACCCAGGCACAAACGCAGTTTGATAACCGTCCTAACGAGCAGGGGCAGAGCGTACGGCTCACCTATGCGAAAATTTTGCCTGTGGTGGATACCAACATCACGCTGGCCAGCTACCGCTATTCCAGTTCTGGGTATTACAACGTAGATGACGCCATGTTGCTGCGCGATCGCGACAGTAATGATAGCGGCTTTGCTGACTATAACAGCTGGAAACGACGTAATCGTTTCCAGATTAACGCCAGCCAGTCGTTGCCGGAGGGGTTTGGGACTGTCGCGTTGAATGCCAACGTGCAGGATTATTGGGATCATGACCAGACCGACCGCGAATATCAACTTAGCTACAACAATCACTATAACAAGCTGAATTATGGGGTTAACTTCGCACGGACACGCAACCTGGCAACCGGAAACTGGGATAACAAAGCCATGCTGACCCTGTCGATCCCACTGGGCTCCAGCTCGCGTGCGCCTAACCTGACCAGCAGCTATACCCAGCAAAAGGATCGTCAGGGATTGCAGAACTCGCTGTCCGGTAGCCTAGGAGAGGACCGGCAGTATAACTACAGCGCCTTTACCAACTACGACTATGATAAAAATGGTAGCAACAGCGTTAGCGGTGGCGTCAACGGCTCATGGGCCGCGCCTTATGCCTTCGTTGGGGGCAGCGTTTCCGCAGGCCAGGGTTATCAACAATATGGCGCCAATATGTCCGGTGGCCTGGTTGCCTATAGTGGCGGAGTGGTGTTTACACCGATGCTGGGGGAAACGTCGGCAATCGTTGAGGCAGAAAACGCCAAGGGGGCCAGAATTACCAACTACAGCGGTCTGCGCCTGGATAACAGCGGTAAGGCGGTGGTCCCTTACCTCAGCCCTTACCGTCAGAATACCGTAGAGTTGGATCCGAAAGGGCTTTCCAGGGATGTGGAGCTGAAATACACCAGCCAGAAGATCGCGCCTACCGCCGGTGCCGTTGGGTTGTTACGTTATGAGACCGAAAGCGGCTACTCGATCCTGGTGACGACCCGAGACGTTGCTGGTAATCCGTTGCCCTTTGGCGCAAACGTGTCCGACGAACAACAGCGTAGCGTGGGGTATATCGGTCAGGTTGGTGAAGGCTTACTGCGGGTCAACAACCCTAAAGGCCAGTTAGAGGTGAAATGGGGGGAAGGGGCCGGAGAAAGTTGCCGGTTTAACTATCAGTTGCCCGCCGTATCGCCTGGGGATGAATCGGACTATCGCCGCCTGGAGGTAATATGCCAATGAAGCAACTACTGACTTTGGCCCGTTTGTTCGCGCAGTGGCTTGGCGCAGGGTTCCGGCTACGGGGTAAGCGCTTGCTTCTTGGCTTATTGCTGATCTTTGGCTACGGCGGAGCGGCCAGTGCCGAAGGGCTTGCGGTCAGTTGCGCGCGTAACAGTGGTTATTATCAGTTTTTCGACACGGCCACCATTGAGATTGGCAAAGACAGCGCCGTGGGTGACGTGCTGGGGCCTTG
Organism: Serratia sp. T13T92; assembly: GCF_047530105.1. Lineage (NCBI taxonomy): Bacteria > Pseudomonadati > Pseudomonadota > Gammaproteobacteria > Enterobacterales > Yersiniaceae > Serratia > Serratia sp. T13T92. The sequence goes on from NZ_JBLJAK010000010.1 coordinate 30,408, forward strand.
GATCAACTCTTACAACTCCACTGCCTGGAACTGCACCCCCAATAGCGCCTACCAGCAGCCGGTGCAGTTTAGCGTACAGGGTTACCCGCCTTACACTACGCGCAATACCATCGTGGTCGATGGGCAAACTTACATGCTGTATAACACCACGGTAAAAGCCGGTCTGGGGTATATCGTCCGTTGGCGTTATACCCTGAATGGTAAAACCACCAACTGGCAGCCGTTGACCATTGGCACGGGTGGGCAGCAGACCCATCCTGAGACCATTACCGTCAACTACAGCGGTAACCGCTTCTATTTGGGCGTTGATGCTCAGGTGCGGTTTGTGAAAACGACCACTGGCCTGACCGCTGGCGCAATTCCCTTGTTTGATCCAATTTATCTGCGGCATTTGGAGACGTATAACGGCATTGCTCTGCCGGGCGATCTCACCTACATGATTGCCCAGTTCAAAAGCGGCGGCACTATCGCCAGTGGCGGCACCTGCACCACTCCGAATGTGAATGTCGATCTGCCGGAGGCCAGCGTCGGTCAGTTCAACGGCGTGGGTTCGGTGGCAGGGCGTAAAGCCTTTGAGCTGGCGTTCAACCAATGCCCGGCTGGCTTGGCCAGCATTGGTTACAGTTTTGCCGCCACGACTCAGGTGCTGGATGCTGCCAATGGTGTAGTGGCACCGAATGCTACCTCAAGCGCTGGCGGTGTCGGGATACAGTTACTGCGTGGCAACAACCTGCCGGTGACGTTTGGCACTATTTATCTGCTGGATAACTATAATAGTTCGGCCAAGGCCAACTATCGGGTTCCCATGCAGGCTGGCTTGTTCCAGGTGGGTAATGCGGTAACCGCAGGTACGGCCAACACCGCAATCACTTTTACGCTCAATTATAAGTAGGGTGAAAATGGCAGCTATGTATGGTTTCACGCCACAATATCGCAGGCTTGGCCGTTGGCTATTAATTACGGTGATGGCCTTATTTATCCCACTGAGCCACGCCGAGATATACCTGGGAGCCACGCGCCTGATTGTCAATGGCAAGGATAAGGAAGCGACGCTGCGAGTGACCAACGAGGGCCGCTCTGCGGTGTTGCTGCAAGTCTGGGTGGACAATGGTGATAGTGAGGCGGCACCGGAGAAAATCGCCACGCCGTTTACCGTAGCGCCGCCGATCTTGCGCCTGGACGGGAAGCGGGCACAGCGTCTGAGAGTGTTGTTTACCGGGGCAGAACACACGCTGCCGAGCGATCGTGAGTCGGTGTTTTGGCTTAACGTGTTGGAGATCCCGCCGAAAGTGGCCGGCAATACGGCCAGCCAGATGCAGATGGCGTTCAGAACCCGGATAAAACTGTTCTATCGGCCACGGTCGTTGCAGACGATGAACACGGCTAACGTTCAGGATCAGTTACGCTTTAGCCTGGCAAAACAGGGCGGTAACCCGGTGTTGGTAGTCAGCAACCCCACGCCTTTTCACCAGACATTACTAGAAATGACGGTGGGGCGTGATAAGCAGCAGGCCGTCGTTACCCTGGTGCCGGAAAATGGCATGGTAAGCCCAAAAGGGCAGGCTGATTTTGCCTTAACTGCGGCTAAAGGCCCGGTGAATGCTGGCATGAAGGTGTTTTACTCGGTGCTTGACGACTTTGGCTCTGTGGTTACGGCAGAGCAAGCCTTGCTAGCTGCGCAATCGTCCTTGCCGCGCTAGATATTTCTGCGATCTCTGCCCGCTTTTTAATCACACCGCACGTATGGCGTATATTTTTCAGGCTTTGCTAGTATTCTTAGAGATGCAGCACATTTAACGAGCGATTGTCATCCTGCTTGTGGCACGTCAACTTTACTGTAAACGTTGAGGAGGAGATCATGGAAACTTTGGAAAAGTGCTATGTCTATGCCAAGAACACCAGCAACATGGATTTTCTCGCTTCTACGGTGGCATTCTTGGAGTTTCAGGGGCGTGAAGTCGATGCTAACGGCGTGGCGGGTAATATGTCGCGTGAACAGAGCGACAACTTTTTTGAACGGCTAAATCATTACCGTTCCATCTATAAAAAGCAGGCCCAGCCCGTTTGAATCCACCCCAAGGCCCCGTTTTCGGGGCTTTTTCATTTAACTTTTTAATTTAAATACGATTTTGTGTGATTTACTTCGAAAGACGAAAAGATAGGTCGGAATGCCCCTGCGGTTGAACTCAAGGGGCGTTGTTGCTTGTGGGCTGGCGCTATAAGCATCTGGAAAGTTTGTTTACCACATCAAATCATCAGGCACGACAAAATCGGCATACGGATCTTCTTCATCTTTAGCCTCTTTACTCAGTTCGGCATTTAATACAATACTGCTCGCATCACGCTGCGCAATTTTATCTGCCACGATCGCGGGTATAATCGCGTATTCGCCATCAGGATTCTTATCGGTAATCAGACGAGCAATGGCAAGGCGGCCACTAATCAATTGAGATTGAGTCGTCTTATCCACATATATTTTTTTAATTAAATTATTATCTGTGAAGTTATAGCCAATATCGCCATGTGAAATAACGATCCGGTTCATTTCAATAAGCTGCTTAACCTGGGCTTTATATTCTTTAGCTAAGGCGGCCTGCTTTTGCTGCTCATTCAGCTGTTTATCACGCTCAATCTGTGCCTTTTTGTTTTCTTCCACGGCCTCTCTTGCCTCACGAGCCTGAACCCGCGATTTTTTAGCCGTTCTTTCCACTTTCGCCAGTTTTTTACTGTTGACCAATCCAGCTTTAAGCAGCTGCTCTTGTAATGTTAGCTTTGCCATGTTCGTTTCCGAAACCGATTAAATAATGCCTTGGATTATACCCTTAACCTACGAGGTTGTGCTAGGTAGCGGGAGCAGGTCACACATCATATTGATAATGCTATATATCCTGACCTCAGCGGCAGCATGGTTGCTGATTTGTGTAGGGGTCGAACATGTTCAGCCTGAGTTAACCCATTGGTTATCTAAAGGGCGGAGCATTGCAGCACCCCGACACTGAGCAAGATTAGGGGATCAACTGCTCGGGGGAGCAATCATACAGCGCCGCTAGTTTTTCACGGGTACGCTTCTGAGGGCGGTCTGATGCCTCCCATTGCGAAACGGTGGATTGGGTGGTGCCGAGTTTTTCGGCCACATCATACTGAGACAGGTCCCGATAGATCCGCCAGGCCGCCAAAAGTGAAACTTCCTGATCAATCATGATCTTGACGATCGCGTTAGGCACGGTCACATCATCGGATTTTGAGGCAGTGTAGGGCACATCTTCCCATTCATTTTTTGCGTTAATCAGTTTTTCATATTCGCTATAGGGCACCACGGCATACTGTGGTTCGCCTTTATCATTGCGGATAATTTGCACTGCCATTTTCGGTTACTCCTGGTTTTACTCTAGATAGCTACATGTCATATGAGGAAAGGGCGGGTTTTCCCGCCTTAGTACGTTTTCGATGACCTACGCTTAACTGCGGCAATCTCACAGATGACCGGTTCACCGTCAGTGATTTCGAAGATTACTCTATAGTCTCCAACTCTTAGCCGGAACTGGTTATCAGCTGCGTGGAGCTTCCTGATATCGAGCTTGACGGCCGGGAAGTCTTCAAGTTGGTTAACCTTCTCACTGATGGCTTTGCGGTACCTGGTGTCGATTGACAGCAACTGTTTAAGTGCTTTCTTCGTCCATTGAACCGTAACCATCATTTCCTCATTTTGTTAAGGAGCGCTATCCTTACTGGTCGATTAGATAATAAGATTTAATTGCGGTAAACTCAACAAAAATACGATTTAAATACGATATTTGCGATGTGCTTCGCAAGAAGGAAAAGTTGGTCGGGATAATGAGATGGTATTGCATGCTGGATAACGGATTGCCGAATCTATGAACTGGCAACATGGGCCGTATTTAGGGGGCCGTGACTGGATTTTGTTCGCGTGGGGGGAGATTCGGTTCGTATCAACATGGTGTCCCCTGCAGGAATCGAACCTGCAACTAGCCCTTAGGAGGGGCTCGTTATATCCATTTAACTAAGGGGACACAGCGGGCGCAGTATACCCATTTTTACGCTTGGGTTTAAGAGGTTATTGGCCTGATCGTCTGAAATGTAACCGGTTTTCTCTGTTTTTAGCCCATTTCTTGCCGTTAGTCGCCCATCAATATGCGTTTGCGGCAGAAGTCAGGCGCTTTGGGGAAGGGCGAGCGGCAGGAGTGAGGCATATAACAGTGCCCCACAGCTGCCGCCGTGGTATCAAGGAGTTGTCTGGTTCTAAGGGGTTAGATTAAAAAGTTTTGCTGCATCTTGCTAAAGTCGGCGTCGGTAAAGCCTAATTCCTGCTTGATGTAACCCGCAACGCTACCAGATTGTTGTTTCATGGTGTTGAACACCTCAACAATAAAGGATTCGCGCGTATCAATCAGCGTATGCAGGTAATCAAGCACATTCTGGTCGTCGGTTATTTTACGGTAGGCAGCCATTTTTACCTCGTTGCGCTCCATGCGGTTGGCCTGGGTTAGCATGTAATCGGCAATAATGTCATCCTCTGAAACCCCCAGCATGGATAAAACCAATAAAGCGCCATAGCCCGTGCGGTCTTTGCCCCCACGGCAGTGCTGAATATGTGGGCTGTTGTCTTTATCTAACAACACCTCAATCATGGCCTTAAACGCTGTTTTAGATTTGTCACTGGTCACGAAGTGTCTGTATTGTTCTAAAACCTGTGCGCCTTGCCCATTGATCAGTTCTGCAGGGATATCGCGCATAACGCTTTCGATCAGCATGCGATCTTCGTCACTGGGCTCGGCAGAAAACTGGGCCGCCAGCTCTGCGGTTTGCGCTGCCGCATCCAGGTGATAGGTTCTTTTCTCTCCAACAGTATCGTTGGGGCTTTTGGCGATCTCATTGGCACTGCGGTAATCAATAATGGTCTGAATCTGCAACGATTCGATGTATGCCATGGCCTGCGGGCTGAGGTGGTGTAAATGGTTCGAACGGTACAGCATTCCCCATTTTACTTGTTTGCCACCGGTACCCACGTAGCCGCCAAAATCCCGGAAGTTATTTAATCCGCCAACGGGAAGGGTCCTTTCTGCGGCAAGATAAGTTTGGCCTCCCTGCTCGATAATAAAATAAACGCGCTGTTCGGCCTTTAACGGATCGTCCAATAAATAGGGGCTAGTGGCATTGTCCGTAATTAAATAGCGTTCCTGACTGTTGGCATCATTATCTTTTGTCCAGTATAGCGACACCGGGCCTGCATCTGAATTAAAGCTTATCTCGAGCTGGGTCTTGTTTTTTCTGCTGACGGATAACTGAATCTTCGAATTCATCACTATTCCCTTTAACTTAAAATGCCAAACATGGAGCAAATGACGCCGAACACCATCATTGCAATGATGAGTGACACCGTATATTTTCCTTTAAACTTTTTGACCAGGAAGAATATGCCCAAGGAGAACAGTAACGTCAGCAGGTTAGGCGCAACCTTGTCAAACATCTCCTGGACTTTTATCGACTGCTCGCCAACCGCGATCACCAAGGGGGTCGATATCTTGACGGTGGTGGCTATCAGCGAGCCTAGCACCATCACGCCCACCACGTTGGCCACGTTTGAGATACGTTGAATGATGTTGGAGTTTTTCGACTGCTCGATTAAATCCACGCCTTTGTTGTAGCCATAATGGATAAAGAAATATTTCGAGCCGATGTTGACCAGGTTAAAGAGAATAAACATCAGTATCGGGCCGATAAGATTACCCTGTAGGGCAAATGCGGCACCGATACTGCCGCAGATCGGCAGCCAGGTGAATTTCAACAGACTATCGCCTAAACCAGCCAGCGGGCCCATTAAACCGGCCTTAACAGAAACTACCGCTTCTTTCTCTTCTTCTGTGGTTTTTTCTTCCAGCGCGGCGGTAACGCCCAAAATCAGTGCGCCGGTGTTAATCTGTGAGTTGTAGAATTCCAGATGCCGTTTCATGGCCCGTACGCGCGTTTCTTTATCGGCATCGGCGTACAACTTGTCGAGCACCGGGATCATGCAATGCGCAAAGCCAATAGTTTGCAGCTTCTCATAGTTATATGAGAATGACATAGTCTGAATATTCCAGAAAATACGGTTTAAATCGGCCTTGGTCAGCTTTTTTTCCTGAGTGGTGGGGCTCACACCATGATATGAAATTGTCTCGTTCATAAGTCATACTCTTCTTCAGTGTCCGTTGCGGTCGCTTTGCTTTTTTCTGGTGCCGGAGTATTCATGCCGTTGGTATAAGCCATGTCATAAAGCACGGCAAAGGCCAGGGCGATAAAGGTAATCGGGATAATCGGCAGCTTTAAATAGGTGGTCAGAATAAAGCCCAGCAGGAAGAAGAACCACATCCGGCCCTTTAACAGCATCAGCAATAAGATACACACGCCGATGGCTGGGATCATTTTAGACGCCACGCCCATGCCGGTTAAAATGCTGGCCGGTATGGCTTCTAACACTTTGCTGACCAGGTCCCCACCAAAGTAGATTGCCAGGAAGCAGGGAACGGCACGGATCAAGAACCACAGCGGCGTCGAGAAATAGTGGACCTTGACCAGGCCTTGATAGTCCCCCGATTGAATGGATTTCTCCGCCCAGACGTTTAAGAAGCTGGCAAAAGAGCGCCAGACGATCAGCAGTTGCTGGCAAAGAATAGAGACCGGAACTGCCAGCGCGATACCCGCGGCAATACCGCCTTTGGAGGCGATACCCAAAGCGACGCCGATGATCGATCCCGCAATGATATCGGGAGCAGAGTAGGCGCCTACGTTACCGATGCCCATCCACATCAGTTCAAGCGTGGCGCTGATCGCCAACCCCTGAACCATGTCCCCCATGATGATGCCCGCTACCGTGCCGGTTAACAACGGCCGCCGCAGCATTTGTGGCCCTACGTCATCCATTGAGCAGATACCTGCCCAAATGGCCACCAAGATTGCTTCCATTAACATCGTTGTATCCCCCAGCGATTACGTAAAAAGTTACCTAATCAATCGATCAATGTTTTCAGTTCCACAATGGGATCTTTCGGCACCATTTGTATTTCTACCGCAATATTTTTGGCAATCAGCGATTTAAACGCCTGCTCTTCTTCTGGTGTTACCGCAACGGCTCGCGAAAGGCTCTTTCTGCCTTCCTGCATTCTCATGCCACCCACGTTCAGCTTGTCGATTTTCAGCCCACCTTCTACCAGCGCGTGGACATCGACACTGTTGGTAAACAGCAGCATGGTGCGTCTTTTAATTTCTGCCTTTTTCAGTACATCGATAAACTTCTGTACGCCAAACACCTGAACCTTTAATTCAGGTGGTGCTGACATGGTGATCACCGATTGCTGAACGCTATCACCGGCAACCTTGTCATTAATAATCAGGATCTGTTCAATGTCATGGTTTTTAACCCATGTGGTGATCACCTGGCCGTGAATAAGGCGATCATCAATTCTGGCTAAATTAATTGGCATGGTATCTTTCCTTAAAGTTCGTTTGACTGTTCCCGCTCGGCTTGTAAGACCTTCCCAACGTTGAAGCAACTATTTGGAAAAACCTCCTCGATAACGGTTCCAATCTCATTTAATGGCAACTCGCGATTGCTGAAAACTTCAAGCAGGGTCGGAATATTAAAACCGCAGAATAACAACACGTCATCATGGGTTAACAACAGCTCGCAAGACAAATTACACGGCGAGCCACCCATCATATCCACCAGGATCACCACTCCATTGCCCTGGTTAATCGATTTATAGGTGTCAAATAGCGTGACGCGCGCATCACTGATATTGGTGTCTTCCTGAATGGAGACCACCGCAACGTTTTCTTGCTTACCGATCAGCATCTCGGCACAGGTCAGCGCACCTTGGGCAAAGGGGCCGTGGCTCACTAATATGACAGGGATCTCAGCTTGCATCGTCTCTCCTGGATAATCCTTTGTGTAACATTGTTACTTTGTGTGTTTTATTTTTTAGTAATACTATTACCTTTAAATTGAAATGGACACCTTGAGAAGTGGATTTTCTGCGTTCTGAGAAGCCGATCACCCTTTGGTGGTTAATGCTGCCTGGAAGGCTGTTTTTGGCTTGAGGAGGAGATGGGGATGTGGGGACCAAAGATAAGGAATAGGTAGGGGGAGAAGGTGCGGATTGTATGAGCGGGCGCGGCATGCAGCGCCCCTACATTTTTAACCCGGCGAGGGGATGTAGCCTGGTTAAGGCTTGTTGTTTTGGTTGTAAAAACGTTCTGCGCGGGTTTGGGTTTGCTTTAATAAACGCTCGTCGTACTGCTGGATAAACAGGTTAGTCACCAACATATTAATCACCGAAAGCTGTGAAATCTTGGAGCGGATAGGGATCAGGCGGGAAACGCTTTCCGTGGAAATGGTGTGCAATAGCACATCGGCCAAGCCAGAGATGCGGCTTTGGCCCATTTTGGTGATGGCGATAGAAGGGACACCCAACTGCTGCGCCAGGGTCAGCAACTTGACGCCATCCTGATTTTCACCGGAGTGGGAGATAATGATCAGCAGATCGTGTTTATCCAGGGTATTGACGATGCTAAATTGAATGCTGTAGTCCAGGTGGCAGCTCACGTCTTTCTTTATCTTGATTAACTGGTATTCGAGCTCTTTACCTACCAGTCCGCTACTGCCTGCACCATAGATCACCACTTTATTGCTATTTCTGATGAGCTCATTGGCTTTGGCCAACTGCTCGCTATTCATCATGGCGTGGGTTTCATCAATAGAGGATTTTTCTATCAGGTGAATTTTGCCGTTTACCGTTTCTATTGAGTCATCCAGATTAATGTCTTCCTGCAACACATTATCTTGTTTGCTGGAACCCGACGCGGTGATCAAATCGATTTTAAGATCGCTAAATCCTTGATACCCCAGCTTATGGCAGAGACGTAGAATGGTGGTGGTGCTGACGTTGTTAGCTTTTGCCAGCGTCTGGATACTCATATTTTTTAGCGACTGTTTATTCGCAATAATATACTCGGCTACGCCACGTTCTTTCGCCGATAATCCGTTGCTGACTTCTCTAAGTTTTAAGTCGAACATCTAACACCTTTCGCCGGGTAAGAATGTTATTCGTTGTTTATAATACAATTTCGCACCAACCTTATCAAACGGCGAATCGCTGGCGGCGGCAAGTCTTACTGGCGATCCGTATCTTCCTTCGGTTTTTTCTCCTGCTGAGCCTTTAGCCGTTCGGCCTTGGCCTTGTCACTCATATCGTTACGGATCTGCGCATGGCTGATCAGGGCGAAGATAAAGCTGCCGCCGATGATATTGCCCGCCAGCGTCGGGATGGCGAACGGGTAGAAGAACTCCTGCCAGGGAAGTGCGCCGCTAAACACCAGGTACAGGATCTCGACGGAACCGACCACGATATGGGTAAGATCGCAAATCGCCACCAGGTAGGTCATCAGCACGATCACCCAGATCTTGGCGGCCCTGGCCGAAGGGAACATCCACACCATCGTGGCGATGATCCAACCCGCAAGGATACCGTTGGCAAACATCTCTCCCGGGGTGTTATGCATGATTTCCTGTGACAAGCTGGTGAAGGCCGCACGGGTATTCTCATCAAAAATAGGCATATGGATAAACGCCAGCGAGGCCAGGCCGGTGCCGATCAGATTCCCCAACAGCACTATCCCCCATAGGCGGAACAGAATGACGAAGTTCTTCGGCGTCGGTTTATGCATGATGGGCAACACCGCAGTGACGGTGTTTTCGGTAAACAACTGCTGGCGAGCCATGATGACGATGATAAAGCCGAAGGTATAGCCGATGTTCTCGATAAAAAACCGGCTTGGGTCGTCCGGTAGCCGTGCGTGAAAAATCCCTTTCGCCGCCAGGGAAGCCCCCATCGACAAGCCAGCCGCCAAGGCCGACAGTAATAGCGCTAGCCAGTCACGCTCCAGTTCTTTCTCCCCTTCCATGCGGATTTGTTCATGCACGGCAGCGGCGCGTGAGGGCAGTTTTTCCTCATCGACCTCAATGGTGGATTTGCCCCGATCGTGCTCTTCGCTCTCGACCTTGACGCTGTTTTCATCGCTGTTGGCTGGACGATCTGGTTTTACGCTCAATGGTCATTCTCCTATTGGCTGATAACTAAGCGTAGTTGCTGATGGAGCGAAGGAAAGTGCGCCGGAAAAATGATTAAAAAGTAACGAAATTTTAACGTTGCTGATTTTTTCTACGCAATTTTGATCTGATGCGCAATATTACCCCTAATGGAGTACATCCAAGCCAGGCTGCGGGCTTCGAGCGCACTGTGGCTTATGCTATGATTCGCTATCCCAAAGAAAAATATGAGTCCTCCATGCTGGAAGCCAGAAATCTTAGTTGTGTACGAGATGAACGTACTCTGTTTGACAGGTTGAGTTTTTTGGTGAGCCCGGGGGACATTATTCAGGTGGAAGGCCCTAATGGGGCTGGCAAAACCAGCTTGCTGCGCATTTTGGCCGGGTTGGCACAACCAGACGCGGGGGAAGTGCTGTGGCAGGGCGAAAATACGCGCCATCGCCGTGAGCAATATCATCTGGATCTGCTGTTTCTGGGGCACCAGCCGGGAATTAAATCCATGCTGACCCCGTTTGAGAATTTGCAGTTTTACCAGGCCGTTAGCCAGTCATCCGATCGTCAGGCCATCTGGCAGGCGTTGGAGCAGGTAGGCTTGGTCGGTTATGAGGATTTGCCGGTGGCGCAGCTTTCCGCCGGGCAGCAGCGGCGCGTGGCGCTGGCACGGCTCTGGCTCAGCAAATGCCCGTTGTGGATCCTGGATGAACCCTTGACGGCCATAGACAAGCAGGGCGTGATGGAGCTGACCGCGCTGTTTGAGCAACATGCGCAACAGGGCGGTATGGTGCTGCTAACGACGCATCAAGATTTAACCGGAACACGGCAGGCGGTAAGGAAAATTCGCCTGACACAGACCAGCGCGGAGATCGCCTGATGTTCTTCATCATACTGCGGCGGGAACTGAAAATTGCCTTTCGTAAAGGCTCCGAGATCGTCAACCCGCTGTGGTTCTTCCTGATCGTGATCACGCTGTTTCCGTTGGGCGTTGGGCCAGAACCGCAATTGCTGGCGCGAATTGCGCCGGGGATTATCTGGGTAGCGGCGCTGTTAGCCTCGTTGCTTTCGCTGGAGCGATTGTTCCGTGATGACTACCTGGATGGCTCATTGGAACAGTTATTGTTATTGCCAACGCAACTGCCAATGACGGTGTTAGGCAAAGTGGGTGCTCACTGGGTAGTGACCGGGTTGCCGTTGCTGATCCTGTCACCGCTGGTGGCGCTGCTGCTGTCGCTGGATGTGAATACCTGGATGGCGATGGCACTGACCCTGCTGCTGGGCACCCCAACGCTGAGCCTGATTGGCGCTATCGGGGTGGCGTTGACGGTGGGGCTACGCAAAGGCGGCGTGCTGCTGAGTTTGCTGGTGCTGCCCCTGTATATTCCGGTACTGATTTTCGCTACCGCGGCGATAGATGCCGCCTCGATGGGGATGCCGATCGACGGTTATCTGGCCATCCTGGGCGCGATGCTGGCGGGCAGCATCACGCTGGCACCTTTTGCCACCGCAGCTGCGTTGCGTGTAAGCGTACACTAGCCGGAAATTTAATCGCGGATGAATGCCTCTAAGAGCTTTTCCGCGCGCAAGACTTTCGCCGTCCTGCCATCAGGGAGCGGCTACCGAATGATTTCTTACCGTGAGCAATGACGACAATGTGGAAATGGTTACATCAATTTGCCAAGCCGGAACGGCTGTACCATGTCTGTGGCCGCTTTGTCCCCTGGTTGGGGATAGCGGGCGCCATCTGTCTGCTGGTTGGCTGGGTGTGGGGCTTTGGTTTCGCACCTAAAGATTATCAACAGGGTGACAGCTTCCGTATCATGTACATTCATGTTCCGGCGGCCATCTGGTCGATGGGCATTTATGGCTCGATGGCGATTGCGGCGTTTATCGGCCTGGTCTGGCAGATGAAAATGTCCGATACCGTGGTCGCGGCCATGGCTCCGGTCGGTGCGGTGTTCACCTTTATTGCACTGGTCACCGGATCTGCCTGGGGCAAACCGATGTGGGGCACCTGGTGGGTGTGGGACGCACGCCTGACCTCGGAGCTGGTGTTGCTGTTCCTTTATATGGGCATCATTGCTCTGTATAACGCTTTCGACGATCGCCGCTTGGCCGGGCGAGCCGCCGGTATTCTGGTGCTGGTGGGGGTGATCAACATTCCGATTATTCACTTCTCGGTCGAATGGTGGAATACCCTCCACCAGGGCTCAACCAATATGCAGCAGAGCATTGCGCCAAGTATGCGTTACCCGCTGCGTTGGGCGATCTTCGGTTACCTGTTGTTCTTTATTACGCTGACCTTGATGCGCCTGCGCAACCTGATCCTTTTCCAGGAACGTCAGCGCCCTTGGGTCGCCGAGTTGGTTAACAAGGAGCGTCAGTCATGAATGCTGCATTCAGTTCCTGGCAGGCGTTTTTCGCCATGGGCGGTTACGCGTTTTACGTTTGGTTGGCCGTTGCCGCAACCCTGCTTTCCCTGCTGGGGTTATTGGTCCACACCCTGTGGCAGCGCAAGCAGCTACTGGCCGAAGTCAGCCGCCAAGCGTCACGTGAACGGCGTATCCGTCAGTCACAACAGTCAAAGCAAGCAGCGGCCACACCGCAGTCTGTTAACTCGCGGGAGAAATCACAGTGAATCCACGTCGTAAAAGCCGCCTCTATCTGGTCATTGTCGTACTGATTGGCGTCGCGCTTACCGCCACGCTGATGCTGTATGCCTTGCGCTCGAATATCGACCTGTTCTATACCCCGAGCGAGATCCTGCAAGGCAAGGGCGAAAAACATGAAAAGCCGGAGGTGGGACAGCGTCTGCGTATCGGTGGCATGGTGATGCCTGGCTCGGTCAAACGCGATCAGCAAAGCCTGCAGGTGAGCTTCAAGGTATATGACGCCCGCGGGGCCATCGAAGTAACCTACAACGGGATTTTGCCGGATCTGTTCCGTGAGGGGCAAGGCGTAGTGGCACAAGGCGTGTTGGGGGAAGGTAACGTGGTCAATGCGCGCGAAGTATTGGCCAAACACGATGAAAAATATACGCCACCAGAAGTTGCGGATGCCATGAAAGAGAATCATAAAAGCCCGGCCGCTACCTATAGCAATTCGCCGGACGGGGGCAATAAGTCATGATGCCGGAACTTGGAAGTTTTCTGCTGTGCCTGGCGTTGGCGATTTCATTGCTGCTGAGCATTTATCCGCAATGGGGAGCGGCGCGCCAGGATACGCGCATGATGGCGGTAGCCCGCCCGTTAACCTATGGCATGTTTATCGCCATCGCCCTGGCATTTGCCTGCCTGGTGTATGCGTTTATTACCAATGACTTTACCGTCTCCTATGTAGCAGCCAACTCCAACACCAAGCTACCGGTGTATTACCGCATTGCGGCAACGTGGGGAGCGCACGAAGGTTCCCTGCTGCTGTGGGTGCTGCTGCTGAGTTGCTGGTCACTGGCTGTTGCCATATACAGCCGTGCAATGCCGCAGGATGCTGTGGCGCGTGTGTTGTCGGTGATGGGGATGATCACCGCCGGGTTCTTGCTGTTCATCATTATGACCTCCAACCCGTTTACCCGCACCTTGCCGAGTTTCCCGATCGACGGGGGCGACCTTAACCCGCTGTTGCAGGATATCGGGCTGATCTTCCACCCGCCGTTGCTGTATATGGGCTACGTGGGGTTCTCGGTGGCCTTTGCCTTCGCCATTGCCTCACTGATGGCCGGGCGGCTCGATACGGCCTGGGCTCGTTGGTCGCGTCCGTGGACCACGGCGGCCTGGGTCTTCCTGACCATGGGCATCGTGTTGGGGTCAGCATGGGCTTACTATGAGCTGGGCTGGGGCGGCTGGTGGTTCTGGGATCCGGTCGAAAACGCCTCCTTTATGCCTTGGCTGGCCGGTACGGCCTTGATGCACTCGCTGGCGGTCACCGAAAAACGCGGGACCTTCAAAGCCTGGACGGTGCTGCTGGCGATCACGGCCTTCTCCCTGTGTCTGTTGGGCACCTTCCTGGTGCGTTCCGGCGTACTGGTTTCCGTTCACTCCTTTGCCTCCGATCCGGCGCGCGGGATGTTTATCCTCGCCTATCTGGTGATCGTGATTGGCGGCTCGCTGTTGCTGTATGCCGTGAAGGGCGGGCAGGTGCGTAGCCGGGTGCAGCATGAAACCTTCTCGCGGGAAACCTTCCTTTTGGGCAACAACGTCTTGCTGATCGCCGCCATGCTGGTGGTGCTGTTGGGGACCTTGTTGCCGTTGGTGCATAAACAGTTGGGGCTGGGCAGTATTTCCATCGGCGAGCCTTTCTTCAACACCATGTTTACCTGGCTGATGGCACCGCTGGCGCTGCTGTTGGGCATCGGGCCGTTGGTGCGCTGGCGTCGTGATGAACCCACCAAGCTCTGGCGTCGCCTGGGCGTGGCGCTGGTGATCACGCTGGTGCTGTCAATCCTGCTGCCTTGGTTGCTGCAAGACAGTATCGTCGGCATGACGGTGGTTGGGTTGATCATGGCCATCTGGGTGATCCTGCTGACCCTGATGGAGCTGCACGAGCGAGCCACTCATCGCCACGGTTTCTGGCAGGGGCTCAAACACCTTTCCCGTAGCCATTGGGGCATGGTGTTAGGCCATCTTGGCGTGGCGGTCACGGTGATCGGGATCGCTTTCAGCCAAAACTACAGCGTTGAGCGTGATGTGCGCATGAAGGCCGGTGATAGCGTGGAAATTCACGACTATCGCTTCATCTTCCGCGACGTTCACGATATCCGCGGTTCAAACTATACCGGCGGAGTCGGGATTATCGATGTTACCCGCAACGGTAAGGCGGAAGCCACCTTGCGTGCGGAAAAACGCTATTACAGCGTGGCGCGCAGCATGATGACGGAAGCCGCCATCGACGGTGGCCTGACGCGCGATCTGTACGCCGCGTTGGGTGAAGAGCTGGACGATGGCTCCTGGGCTGTGCGGCTTTATTACAAACCTTTTGTCCGCTGGATCTGGTTCGGTGGGGTGTTTATGGCGATTGGCGGCGTGTTGTGTATTCTCGATCCGCGCTATCGCATGAGCAAAAAACTCAAACGTGAAGCCAAACAAGGGGGGCAGGCATGAACCGCAAACTGTTATTTATTCCGTTAATCCTGTTCCTGCTGTTAGTGGTGGCTTTGTTGGTGCAGCTGACGCGTAACGCCGGCGGGGAAGATCCCACCATGCTGGAGTCTGCGCTGATTGGTAAACCGGTGCCGACCTTCAAGTTGGAATCCCTGGAACATCCAGGTAAAACCTTCGATCAGGCGGTGCTGCGCACTGGCAAACCGATATTGCTGAACGTGTGGGCGACCTGGTGCCCCACCTGTCGGGCGGAGCACGAGTATCTGAATACTCTGGCGGCCAAAGGCATCCGCGTAGTCGGGCTAAACTATAAAGACGATCGTCAGAAGGCGGTGGTTTGGCTCAATCAGTTGGGTAACCCTTATGCGCTGAGCCTGTACGACGGTGACGGCATGCTGGGGCTGGATCTCGGCGTGTATGGCGCACCTGAGACCTTCCTGATCGACGGTGAAGGTATTATCCGCTACCGTCACGCCGGGGACATGAACGAGCGAGTCTGGCAGCAGGAAGTGTTACCGCTGTACCGTAAATATGGGGGCGACGCATGAGGCTGATAACCTTACTGGTGGCGGCATTGCTAAGCTGGAGTGCTGCTGCGGCCATCGATACCTACAAATTCAATTCGGTAGAGCAGGAACAGCAATACCGTGAGTTGACCGAACAGCTGCGCTGCCCGAAATGCCAGAACAACAGCATTGCCGATTCCAACGCCATCATCGCGGCAGATATGCGCACCAAGGTGTATGAGCTGATGATGCAGGGGCAAGACAAGCAGCAGGTCATCGACTATATGGTGGCGCGCTACGGTAATTTTGTGACCTATGAACCCCCGGTGACGCCAGCAACCTTGATCTTGTGGGTCGGGCCGCTGCTGTTTGTGCTGATTGGTGGGGCGGTGGTGATACTGCGTACCCGTCAACGTCGGGCGGGCGTAGTCAACGAGGAATTCTCCGAGCAGGAGCAGCAGCGTCTTGCGGCGTTGTTGAAAGAGACTGACAGGAAGAAACCCTAATGGCTTTTTGGCTGATAATTATAGTGCTGTTGGTCGGTGCGAGCGCGTTGCTGGTCGTACCCGCGATGCGCCAAGGCAAAGAAAGTACGGCGGCCAGCCGCGATACGCTCAACAAGGCTTTCTACCAGGATCGCCTTGACGAGCTGGCGCAAGATGAAGATCAAGGGGTGGTAGCGGAACGCCCTGAACTGGTCAAAGAGCTGCAACAGAACTTGCTGAACGATATCCCTGGGCAACCGGATGAGCAGCCTGCTCGGCCCATCAATCGTTGGGCTCTAGTGCCTGGCGTGATGGTGCTGGTGGTGGTGTCGGTTGGCTTTTATCTGAAAACTGGCGGTTTGGCTCAGGTTATGGCCTGGCATCAGGTAGAATCCCAAATGCCGGAACTGCGCGCGCGGGTGGCCAATGAACGAGCCCAACCGCTGAGCATGGAAGAGATCGCTCGTCTTGGCTTGGGCTTACGCACCTCGTTGCAGGACGATGATCGGAATCTGAACGACTGGATGATGCTTGGCCGTGTCGGGATGGCGTTGAATAATGCCACCACCGCGACGCAGGCCTTTGCTCATGCTTACAGTCTGGATCCGAGCAATATGGAAG
Organism: Serratia sp. T13T92; assembly: GCF_047530105.1. Lineage (NCBI taxonomy): Bacteria > Pseudomonadati > Pseudomonadota > Gammaproteobacteria > Enterobacterales > Yersiniaceae > Serratia > Serratia sp. T13T92. The sequence continues at coordinate 47,215 of NZ_JBLJAK010000010.1, forward strand.
TGCGCCTGGGCTATGCCGAAGTGCTGACGCGCTCTGGCGATCCGGAAGACAACAAGCAGGCGACTGCGATGCTGCGTACCATGGTGGCAGAAGATCACACCAACGTGCGCGTCCTGAGCCTGCTGGCGTTCAACTCCTTTGAGCAGGTCGATTACCAACAGGCGATCGGTGCCTGGCAGGTAATGTTGAAACTGTTACCCGCCGATGACCAGCGTGTTGCAGTGATAAAGCGCAGCATTGAACAAGCAAAAGTTCAGGTGGGCGCAGAAACTGTTAAACTCTCCGTCACTGTCACGCTGTCGCCAGAGGCGGCAAAAGCATTACCACAACAAGGAACGCTGATCGTTTCGGTTACCGATGGCACCAACCCGGTGCCGGTAGCGGTTAAGCAATTGCCACTGAGTCGTTTCCCGCTATCATTCACATTGGATGACAGCAACGCCATGATGCCTGAGCGTCTGCTTTCGGCTCAGCAGAAGGTGAAGGTGCACGTCAGGCTTTCACAGGATGGTCTGGCAACGCCGCAGGCGGGCGACTGGTTTGGCGATAGTACGCTGCAAGCCTATAGCGGCAAGGAACAGGTCAGCGTTCAGATTGATAAACAGGTTCCCTGATAAAAAGAATCCAAGGGTTTTCATGGAGATAAATATGAACTTTCGCCTGACTGGGCTGGCTTTCGCAACGGTGTTATTGGTAGGCTGTGCCAGCTCGCCTGGTGACGATCCGCAAGGGCGTTCCGACCCTCTTGAAGGGTTTAACCGGGCGATGTTTAACTTCAACTATAACGTGATGGATCCCTACGTGCTGCGCCCGGTCGCGGTGGTATGGCGCGATTACGTCCCGACGCCTGCGCGTAATGGCTTGAGCAACTTTACTTCCAACCTGGAAGAGCCAGCCAGCATGGTGAACGAATTTCTGCGTGGTAATCCTTATCAGGGCATGAAGCACTTCAACCGTTTCTTCCTCAACACTCTGTTGGGGATGGGCGGGCTGATCGACGTGGCCGGTATGGCCAACCCGAAACTGGCGCGTGAAGAACCACGCCGCTTCGGTGGCACCTTGGGGAACTACGGCGTCGGTTACGGCCCGTATGTCCACTTACCGGTCTACGGCAGCTTCACCATTCGTGAAGACGGTGGCGACTGGGCGGATAGCGTTTATCCGGTGCTGAGCTATCTCACCTTCTGGATGTCGGCGGGTAAATGGGTAGTGGAAGGGGTTGAAACCCGTGCTCAACTGCTGGATTCCGATGGGTTGCTGCGCAACTCTTCCGATCCCTATGCGATGATGCGTGACGCCTATTTCCAACGCCATGACTTCCTGGCGAATGGCGGAGTGCTCAAGCCGCAGGAAAACCCGAATGCCAAGGCGATCCAGGGCGATCTGGACGAGATTGACTCTGCCAACTAAGGATTAGGTTTTTTTCAACTTATCCTGCGGTGAATAGAATTTGAAAAAGGATCCTGGAGTCTAGGGATCCTTTTTTTATGCAAATGATAATCATTTTTACTAAGGATTTTCTGGGATGGCGGGGCAGTAAATGCTAAAATCTGCGCCAGGCGACTGCCGCTGGTTACATGGAAGGCAGAGCCCGTGGCTTGGTAACCGACTGGTGTGGAACAAGGATCGTTTATAGCGGATTACAGCATCATCCTTTACCGCGTTTTGTACCCTCTTTCCTACCGGTTTTCTGCTGCCGCGATATTTTCGCTGTGATGCGCACGGAGAACGCCAATATGGACCTACTTTCTTCAGGCAATGCCCCTTTCTTGATCGCTCTGCTCCTGCTGCTGTTTATCGGCGTGCTGGAAACGCTGGCGGTGTTTCTCGGTGCTTCCCTTTCCAGCCATTTCGATGCCGCTATAGACTCCCATCCGGATATTACCCTGGGTGAGAACGTTTTCGCCCATGGTCTGAGCTGGCTGCATATCGGGCGCCTGCCGCTGCTGGTCATCATCGTGCTGTTTCTCGGCGGTTTTTCACTGAGTGGCCTGATACTGCAATGGTTGGCAGGCGGTGAACTACCGGTGTGGCTGGCGGTGATCGTTGCCTTTATTGTCGCAGTATTCAGCGTGCGCTGGTGTGGCCGTGGCATTGCTCGCTACTTGCCACGTGACGAAAGCAGCGCAGTTTCCACAGACAGCTTTATTGGTCGGATGGCAATTATGACCAGCGCAACGGCCACGGCTGGCTCCCCGGCAGAAGCCAGGTTGACTGACGAGCACGGGCGTACCCATTACATTTTGATCGAGCCGGATGAGGAGGATGTCGCCTTTGTGCGTGGAGCCAAGGTGCTGGTTACGGCGCGCATCTCCGGATCCCGATTCAGCGGCAGCGCCAACCCTTGGCCGGACCTGCTGTGAACACGGTTTTAACGGAATTATTTTGATAATGCTTATGGAGAGGTAACCCTGGTGATAATTAGTGATGGTCTTACGTTTTGGGGTTCGATTGCGTGTGGCATCTTTGTTGTCCTGCTGATCATCGGACTGATTTTTTCACGCCTGTATCGCCGCGCCTCGGCGGAACAGTCGTTGGTGCGTACCGGTCTGGGCGGGCTTAAGGTCGTGCTGAGCGGTGGTGCTATCTCCCTGCCGGTGTTTCATGAGATTGTTGAAATCAACATGAAGACCCTGAAACTGGAGGTCAGCCGTGCCATGCACGACAGCCTGATCACCAAGGACAGAATGCGCGTGGACGTGGTGGTGGCATTTTTTGTCCGCGTGCAACCGACCATTGAAGGGATTTCCACTGCAGCACAGACTTTGGGCCAGCGTACGCTGTCACCGGAAGATCTGCGCCAACTGGTGGAAGACAAGTTTGTCGACGCCTTACGCTCCACCGCAGCGCAGATGACCATGCAAGACCTGCAAGACACGCGCGAAAACTTCGTGCAGGGCGTGCAGAGCACGGTATCTGAAGATCTGGCGAAAAACGGCCTGGAGCTGGAAAGCGTATCGCTGACCAACTTTAACCAGACCTCGAAAGAGTATTTCGATCCTAACAACGCCTTCGATGCCGAAGGTCTGACCAAGCTGACGCAGGAAACCGAACGCCGTCGCCGCGAGCGTAACGAAGTTGAGCAAGACGTGGAGGTTGCAGTACGCGAGAAAAACCGCGATGCCATGTCACGCAAGCTGGAGATCGAGCAGCAGGAAGCCTTCATGTCGCTTGAGCAGGAGCAGCAGGTCAAAACCCGCAGCGCCGAGCAAAGCTCCCGGATCGCCACCTTCGAAGCGGAACGCCGCCGCGAGGCCGAGCAGAGCCGCATTTCCGCCGAGCGCCAGATTCAGGAGGCGGAAATCGAGCGTGAGCAGGCGGTACGGACCCGTAAGGTAGAGGCGGAGCGTGAAATCCGCGTCAAAGAGATCGAGCAGAATAAAGTCACGGAAATGGCTGCCATCGAGCAGAAAAAAGTGACGGAAATTGCCGAACAGGATAAGGCCATCGCCATTGCTGCCAAGTCTGAGCAACAGTCCCAGGCCCAGGCGCGCGCCAATGACGCGTTGACCGAGGCGGTGAAAGCGGAGCAAAACGTGGAAACCACGCGCCAGACCGCCGAAGCCGATCGTGCTAAACAGGTTGCTCTGATCGAAGCCCGTCAAGGGGCGGAAACCGAGGCGATGCAACTGACGCTGAAAGCCCGTGCGGAGAAAGAGGCGGCTGAATTGCAGGCTGCAGCCATCATTGAACTGGCCGAAGCCGCGCGTAAGAAAGGCTTGGCAGAGGCGGAAACCCAGCGCGCGTTGAACGAAGCGGTCAACATGCTTTCCAGCGATCAGACCAGCCTGAAGTTCAAACTGGCGTTGCTGCAGGCACTGCCGGCGATTATCGAGAAGTCCGTTGAGCCGATGAAGGCTATCGACGGCATCAAGATCCTGCAGGTTGATGGGTTGAACCGTTCTGGCGGTGCTGCAGGTGCGACGGCGGCTTCGGTCGGCGGCGGCAACCTGGCCGAGCAGGCGATGTCTGCCGCGCTCGCTTACCGCACGCACGCCCCGGTTATCGACTCCCTGCTACAGGAAATCGGTATCAGCGGCGGTTCATTGCAGGCGTTGACCGCGGCTTTACCGCAGGCACAGCCAGTTGCTCCGTTGGCGGAGCCTGACGCTGTAGTCGTACAGGAAGAAATTGCGGAACAAAAACCGGAGTCGTACGCACCGTCAACTGAGCACAGCATCACGACGGTAAGCCTTTCCTGAGTTACGACTGGATGGGGTTAATAGAATAAAAAACGGCGGGATTATCCCGCCGTTTTTACGTCTCTGTTTAGGAAGACAGATTAGAAACGGTAGTTGAAGCCAGCACCGTACAACCAAGCTGAACCCTTAGATTCGAAGGTGTATGGGCCTTCGTTGATGGTCACTTTCTGGCCGTGCATGTAAGACACCCCGACGTCGACAGACGCATCTTTATTGAACGCGTAAGTAGTACCGGCGCTGATCCAGGTGCGATCTTGATCCGGGATCGAGATAGAGCGGTTTTCCGCAGGTACCGGGCTATCGTCGAAGGCGATACCGCCACGGAAGGTCCAGTTATCGTCGTAGAAGTAGGTAGTACCCAGCGCGATGCGGTAAGCATCACGGAAGCCTTCATGCTTCTGGAACAGGGTGTTACCGTTGCTGTCGGTCGCTTTCAGCTCCTGGAACTGGCTCCAGCTGGTGTAGGCCATGCTGTAGTGGATCGCCCACTGTGGTGCCACTTTGTTATACCCGGAAACTTCCCACATTTCTGGCAGATTCAGGGTCAGAGAACCTGGGACGTTGTTGCCGTCGGTTCCCATTGGCAGGCCAAGTTTGCCGAGCAGAGGATTAAAGGCAGAAGGCAGGCTGCTTCTGTAGTCACCGTCAAAGTCGATTTTCACTTCAGAACGGTAGGTAAAGCCGTAGCGGTTGTTTTCATCCACTTCATACAGGACGCCCGCGTTCCAGCCATAGCCCCATTTATTGCCTTCCAGATGAGAAATCTGGGTATCAGCAGGGATTTGAGCTACCTGGCCAGCCAGCGCCGGAGGCAGTTGTCCTGAACCTGCGATCAGCAGTGGTAAATCACCGGCGTAGCGATCGATTTTGGCTTTGGCATACACCGCATCAAAGCCCAGACCGAAGCTGAAGTGTTGGTTCAGACGGTAAGCGGCGCTCAGGTTGATATTGGCGGTAGTCAGGTCGGTAGTACCGCCGACGGAGCCAGCGGTGTAGCCTTCGTTGTATTCGGTGGCCAGGCCATAGTTGCTGGTCACGGAAGCGCCGACTGCCCATTGGTCATTCAGCGGTTGAATGTAGTGCAGGTTGGGTACCCAGGCGGTCGGGGCAATGTTCTTCGCATCCAGGCTGCGGCCTGAAGGTGAGGTGCCGGTAATGTTAACGTCTGGGTCAATAAAAACGGCGCCCGCAGTGAGAGAAGGGCGGTCAAACATCATCATGGTTGCCGGGTTACGACTTGCCGAGGCAGCGGTATCCGCCATTGCGCCTTCGCCAGAATAGGCTCGCCCTAAACCAGCCGCCGAAAACTCGTTCAGCTGGAATCCTGCGGCATATACGTTTGAAGAAATAATTGCCACTGCAGCTGCGAGAGCTGATTTAGTGAATAGGTTTTTCTGGCTCATGACCAAAACCTCATTTTATGTGTTTATTATTTAAACAATGTTACACAACGTAACATGGAGCGCGCGATTGTAGGGTCCGTTATCAATCTGACAAATCAGACCAGTGGCTGAATTATAGGTCCGACCTGTTAAGATGTTGCAAGTTTGTTTTTGAAATATTTCCAAATTGATATCAGAAAAGAGATCCACATAACAAAAAACGACCGATACATAACAAAACTCTTATGTTTTTTTACCGCAGGGCGATTTAGTTATGTGATTTCCGTCACTTAAAATGCTTACAAAAAGTAAGGCTAGTGATTGGCAAGCCCGAGGAGTAAAATAAACACAGAATTTTGTTTATTTGCGCCAGATCATAAATGGCTATTTGGGCGAGCTTAACCGCGGCCCGTGAGGAGATTTCAACTATGTCAGATGCAATCAATAAATGTAACGCTCAGGAAACTGCGGCCTGCTGCTGTGTCGATGTCGGAACCGTGATGGATAACACCGATTGCACCGCTTCCTACAGCCGAGTGTTTGCCAATCAGCAAGATGCAGAGCAAACCCTGGCAGCACTGACTGAAAAGGCGCGCGGCGTGGAGTCCGATCCTTGTGACATCAGCAGTAGCATTAAACCGGTTGACGGCGGCGTGCAATTGGATGTGGATTTCACCTTCTCTTGCCAGGCAGAAACCATGATCTTCCAGCTCGGCCTGCGTTAATCCCGACCCGATCCCGTAGGGGCGTAATATGCGCCCCTGCTAGTATCTGCACCGCTTTACCCCCTACCAGAAAGTTGCTCCCGCTCTCAGTTTTCACTTCTACCGGTTTGCCAAATGTAAACATTTGGTTAACAATGACCTCATCAGGTCAGACCTCTTTTTGTCCGTTGTGTTGACGGACTCTCTTCAGGAGCGTTTATGAGTAAGGCATTGCCGCTGGTTACCCGTCTTGGCGACCGTATCGCCATCGTTCAAGGGCTGCGTACCCCTTTCGCCAAGCAGGCTACCGCTTATCACGGTATACCTGCGGTCGATCTTGGCAAGACTGCGGTGAGCGAGCTGCTGGCGCGTAGCGGCATCGATCCCGCCCTGATCGAGCAATTGGTATTTGGCCAGGTGGTACAAATGCCTGAAGCGCCTAACATTGCGCGGGAAATTGTGCTTGGCACCGGCATGAGCGTACACACCGATGCCTATAGCGTTTCACGTGCCTGTGCCACCAGCTTCCAGGCGATTGCCAACGTGGCGGAAAGTATCATGGCTGGCAGCATCAGTGTTGGCATTGCCGGTGGGGCGGATTCTTCCTCCGTGCTGCCGATTGGCGTTAGCAAGGCGCTGGCTCGCACATTGGTTGACGTCAACAAGGCCCGCACGCTGTCACAGCGTCTGAAGCTGTTCAGTAAGCTTAAGTTCCGCGATCTGATGCCGGTGCCACCCGCCGTGGCGGAATACTCAACCGGTCTGCGCATGGGGGATACCGCCGAGCAAATGGCGAAAACCCACGGCATTACTCGCGAGCAGCAGGATGCTTTGGCACACCGCTCGCATCAACTGGCCGCCAAAGCCTGGGAACAGGGGTTGTTGCGCGATGAAGTGATGACCGCCTATGTGCCGCCGTATAAAACCCCGCTGGCCGAAGATAACAACGTCCGCAAAGATTCCAGCCTGGAGTCTTATGCCCGCTTAAAACCGGCATTCGATCGCCGCCACGGTACCGTCACGGCCGCCAACAGTACGCCACTGACCGATGGTGCGGCAGCGGTGCTGATGATGAGCGAGTCCCGTGCTAAAGAACTTGGCCTGGAGCCTCTAGGCTACCTGCGCAGCTTCGCCTTTGCCGCCATTGATGTGTGGGAAGATATGCTGCTCGGTCCTTCCTATGCCACCCCGTTGGCGCTGGATCGTGCTGGTATTACCCTGGCCGACTTGACCCTGATCGATATGCATGAAGCCTTTGCGGCGCAAACGCTGGCCAACCTGAAAATGTTCGCCAGCACCGAGTTTGCCCAACAGAAGCTGGGGCGTGAGCAGGCGATCGGCGAGGTCGATATGGAAAAATTCAACGTGTTGGGTGGTTCTATCGCCTATGGCCACCCGTTCGCCGCGACCGGCGCGCGCATGATCACCCAGACTCTGCACGAGCTTAAACGGCGCGGTGGCGGTTTGGGGCTGGCCACTGCCTGCGCGGCCGGGGGCTTGGGAGCGGCGATGATCGTGGAGGTGGACAAATGAGTTTCGAGAACGCATTGCACGAACAGCGTGCCAAGCCTTCGGCATTTCATCTGACCTTACGCCCGGACAATATTGGCGTGATCACCATCGATGTGCCGGGGGAGAAGGTCAATACGCTGAAGGCGGAGTTTGTTGAGCAGATCAACGACGTGCTGCTCAAGGCACAGCAGCTTGCCACCCTGGAAGGCTTGGTGATCCTGTCCGGCAAGCCAGATTCCTTTATTGCCGGTGCAGATATCACCATGATTGCCGCGTGCCATACGGCTCAAGAGGCACAGACGCTGGCGAAGAAGGGGCAGAGCACGCTGGCACAGATTGCCGCGTTCCCTGTGCCGGTGGTGGCCGCCATTCACGGTGCTTGCCTTGGGGGCGGGCTGGAGTTGGCACTGGCCTGCCATAGCCGCGTCTGCTCGCTGGATGACAAAACGGCGCTCGGCCTGCCGGAAGTCCAGCTAGGCTTGTTGCCTGGCTCTGGTGGCACTCAGCGCTTACCTCGCCTGATTGGTGCCAGCAAAGCGTTGGATATGATGCTGACGGGCAGACACGTTCGCGCGCGTCAGGCGCTGCGTATGGGCCTGGTGGACGAGGCCGTACCGCAATCCATTCTGCTGCAAACCGCCATTGAGCGTGTAAAACAGGGTTGGAAATCGCGCCGTGCGTTACCGTGGCAGGAACGCCTGCTCAACGGTCCGTTGGGCAGAAGCCTGCTGTTCAGCATCGTGCGTAAGAAGACCCTGGAGAAAACCCACGGTAACTACCCGGCAGCGGAACGTATTATTCAGGTGGTGCGCACCGGTCTGGATCAGGGCAGTGCCAGCGGCTATGAAGCGGAGGCCCGCGCCTTCGGTGAACTGGCAATGTCGCCACAGTCTGCCGCATTACGCAGCCTGTTCTTTGCCTCTACGGCGTTGAAAAAAGAGCGCGGCGGTGATGCTCAGCCCCATGAATTACAGCGAGTCGGCGTACTTGGCGGTGGTTTGATGGGCGGCGGTATCGCCTGCGTCACGGCGACCCGTGGTGGGCTACCGGTGCGCATTAAAGATGTGAATGAGCAGGGTATCAACCATGCGTTGAAATACACCTGGGATCTGTTGGGCAAGCGGGTACGTAGCAAACGCATGCGTCCGGCAGAGCGTCAGAAACAGATGATGCTGATTTCCGGCAGCACCGATTACAGCGGTTTTGAGCGGGTCGACATCGTGGTGGAGGCGGTGTTTGAAGATATCGCGCTCAAGCAACAGATGGTGGCCGATATTGAACAGTATGCCGCGCCGCATACCGTATTCGCCTCCAACACCTCATCATTGCCGATCGGCCAAATTGCGGCGCAGGCAGCCAGGCCGCAGCAGGTTATTGGTCTGCACTACTTTAGCCCGGTGGATAAAATGCCGTTGGTCGAAGTGATCCCGCATGCCACTACCAGCGAACAAACCATTGCCACCACCGTTGCTCTGGCCCACAAGCAGGGGAAAACGGCGATCGTGGTCGCCGATCGCGCTGGTTTTTACGTCAACCGTATTCTTGCCCCTTATATTAATGAGGCGGCGCGCTGTCTGCTGGAAGGTGAGCCGATCGAATCGGTGGATAAGGCTTTGGTCGATTTTGGTTTCCCGGTGGGCCCCATCATGCTGTTGGATGAAGTGGGTATCGACGTCGGCACCAAAATTATCCCGATCCTGACGGCGGAACTGGGGCCACGCTTTGCCGCTCCGGCAGCGTTCGACGCAGTGCTGAAAGACGGCCGCAAAGGGCGCAAGAATGGCCGTGGTTTTTATCTGTATCCAGCCGAGGGCAGCAGGTCACGCCAAAAACGCAAGAGCGCAGACAGCAGCATCTATCCACTGCTGGGTATCACCGCCAAGGCGCATATTCAACATGCGGTGATCTCCCAACGCTGTGTGATGATGATGCTCAACGAGGCGGCGCGTTGCCTGGATGAGGGCGTGATCCGCAGCGCACGTGACGGTGATATCGGCGCGGTGTTTGGCATTGGTTTCCCGCCGTTCCTTGGTGGCCCGTTCCGCTATATGGATGAGCTGGGCGCAGAGAAGGTGGTAAAAACCCTGCGCTATCTGCAACAGCAATACGGTGAATATTTTGCTCCTTGTGAACGCCTGCAGCGCATGGCTGAGCAGGGGGAACGCTTCTATCCGCAAGGCAGTTAACCAGCATAGCGGCCCGGTTTGCGCTACAGTTTGATCAGGGCCGCATTGTGATCGTCATCACTCCTTGCAATTAGGGTAATCCCGGATGCTGTACAGGGAGATTGGGGAGGGGTAACGTAGCGTTTTGGTGGGTGGCTCACTCAGCGCTACCAAAAATTTCATAGCAACAAGGTTAAAATTTAACCCGTTGAATTGGTTGTTATGTCAGCGATGAATTTGTGTAAGGGCGCAAATGTTGTAAAAAACAGCGTTTTCTTTACGCGAACTTTCAGGCAAAATGCCCGGCCGCCATAGAGAGACGGCGCGTTATCGTTTGAAGCAGGCCTGTGTTCTTGAGTGCAACTCGGCATACAGCACGCTCGGCGTTTCTGTATAGCGTTATTTTGTCAACAACAGCGGTGCAATATGCAAGTTTTGATTATGCGTCACGGAGAGGCGGCACTCGATGCAGCCAGCGATGCGGTAAGACCTCTTACCGTTTGTGGCCGTGATGAGTCACGTCAGATGGCGGCCTGGTTGAATACCAAGTCTGTGGATATTGAACGAGTGCTGGTCAGCCCCTATTTGCGGGCCGAGCAGACGCTGGAAACGGTACGCGAAGCGTTAACGCTGCCGGAAGGTGAAGAAGTGCTGCCGGAGTTGACTCCAGGGGGCGATGCTGGGCTGGTGAGCTGCTATCTGCAGGCGCTGGCGAAAGAGGGCATCGGTGCGGTGCTGGTGGTTTCCCATCTACCGCTGGTGGGTTATCTGGTGGCCGAGCTGTGCCCTGGGGAATGCCCGCCAATGTTTGCTACCTCTGCCATCGCTAATGTCGAGCTGTCCGAGGATGGCAGCATTGGCAAGTTTGAATGGCAGGTTGGCCCGTCACAGGTGATGGCCAAAGTCTAGGCAGGTTCCCACCATCAAAGGGCGATGATAAACATCGCCCTTTGTCATTAACGCCATCAAAATTGCCATTGCAACGTAAAGCCGAGGTTAACCGGGCTGGTGGCGAAATTATCGGGCTTGGACAGCGGCACCCCAACGGAGGCGTCATAACCGACCGCTTTTACCCTCCCGCGAATACCGGCAACGCTACCGAGCAGGTGACCATCGGCAAAGTCGTTACTACCGTCACCTTTCACCCGGCCATAATCCATACCCAGGTATAATTGCTGCCCCAATTTTGGCAGGTTCAGGTTCAGGTCATTGCGCAGGTAGTAGCCCTTGTTTGCCATCATATTCATTTCACCGTCAAAACCACGTACGGTCCAGCGGTTACCGATACTGAATTGATCCTGAGTGGTTAGGCGGTCCGGACTATATTGCTGGCGAAAGCGGGATTGATAACTCATTGAGAGATCTTGTACCGTAAATGGCGTATAGGTGCTGATATCCAGGTTGACGATACGGCTTGACGGAGCGCTGTCCACCGGTCTTTCGGCACCAAACCAGGCGGTATCACGCTGATAGCTCAACATGGCATCGACAATGGACTGGCCGACGTAGTGGCGGTGATTGAGCTCAACGCTCCAGTTGGCCATATTACGCTTTTGCAACTGCAGTTCCGTATCGTTCAGATAAAAATGCGAGTTACGCTTGAGGACTTGAAAGCTGAGCGTGTTTTTTTGGCTCGCATTGCGATACAACAGGCGATTCACTTTTAAGCTAAGGTTGCGATACTTGCCGCGGTAGGAAAAATCGGTATAGATGCCATGGATATTTTGTACATATTCGCTGCGGCTGGCATATAAATCCAATGACCAGAAGCCGTAGGGCACCGAGTAGTACAACGAGCTATTATTAGAATGACGGCTCGATTGGAACTGCAAGTCACGACCGGCAGAAACGTAGAACAGATCGTTCATCGAGGTCGGGTTATCAATATATAAAGCCAGGCCGCTTTGATAGCGGCCAGTTTGTTTACTGCCTGAATCATCCAGCCAACCGCCTAAACGCCAGAATGAGGGTTGTTCACGGGTTATTTCCAGGTCGGATTCACCCGGCTTACTGCCTGGGTGGAGTGAAATATTGGCAACGACATCAGGAATGCGCTGCATGTTTTCCAACCCCTGCTCAATAGCGCGCAGATCCAGCAGATCTCCTTGGCTGCCAGGGAAGGTGGTATGCAAGTTGACGTACTTATCGCTGTCGTCCGTTAGCCTGACACTGCCAATGGTGCCGGGCAGGATATCCAGGGTGAGAAGCCCCTCTGCCAGGTTTTGCTGAGGGATCATTACCCTGGTAGTGATATAGCCATGCCCAATCAGGTTATTTTGTATGGCGGTTGCGAGCGCTTTCACCCCTTGGATCCCCAGGCAACGCCCCTGCGCCTGTTCTGTCAGTTTGCGCAAGGGTATCCAATGGGGGATCTTGTCGTCTTTGTTCAGTTCAACCCGTTGTAGGGTGAAGCAGGGTTTTTCTTCAGGAAAATCAATGTGGGTACTTAGACCACCGTTGTCAGAGGAGCGAACGTCTTTACCTACGGTTTCCAATTGGTTGTAGCGTGCTTTTTCCTGTTCCTGCTGGTGGCTCATTTGCTGCTCAATAAATTGGCCATTTTCAGCTGCCTGAACCAGTGGAGTGAGAATAAGCAATAGCCAAGCATTGGGAGAGCGAAAACGCATGTTAACTTCCTTATTAATATGATTTTTCTTAAATCAGACGCGGTGCGGATATAGGTAAAAAAAGAAAAACAGCTGATGGCCATTGTTAACATGGCTATCAGCTTGTTATTACCTATCTCGCGATACTAATAGATGTGATAGGGGTTCAGCATGAGCACTGGATTAGCGTTTGCTATGGATTTCTACAGTATTGTCTGAGATCAGTTTGCCGTAATTACTGAATTTCCCATCAGTACTGACCTTTATCTTGTTTTTGCCAGCCAAGGTCCCTTGATTATAGAAGCTGCCATCGACCTGCTGACCACCGGAAAGCGGGCTGCGCTTCATGTTGATCTCTAAAGTATCACCGGCCTCAATGTTTCCAGCGGTGCTGGCCGATGAGCCATTATCTAAACGTGAGGCATTAACCACCAGATTTTCGACAGCAATCATATTACCATTGTGATTACCCATGCTGGCCGCACTCAGCGTGATGTTTTTATCGCTCCCAATATGCCCATGCTTATTGGCTATGAGGTGGTTAGAGGTAATGGTGATATCACCATGAGAAGCGATGACACCATACTCATTATTGAGTGAGGAGCTTAAGTTTAGGTTCATGTCACCACCGCTGAATACTCCGTATTCTTGGGTCGGATTGTGATAAGCACTATTAACCAGACGGACGGCTTCGATATTCAAGGCTTCTTGAGCCATGATTTTACCTGAGTTGTTTTTAACCTCTGACGCTTTTATAGCGATGTTGCCTTCTGCCAGAATTTCACCCTGGGTGTTATTCAGCTCAGAGGATACGTTAATAACAACGTCATCCCTGGTCTGGACGAGACCGTATTGACTGCTCATCTTGTAGGCATTCAGAGTCACGCAGCAGTTGGCCTCAATAATCCCCCTGTCGTTGAAGAGGGTGTTAGCGGTATTAATCGTCACACCACCAACATCTGATACAATTCTCCCCACGTAGTTATTCACACCATACTTGGCATCCAGGGTGACATCGTCAACGGCACTGATGATACCGCTGCTGTTCTTGATTGAGGAGCCTTTGGTGCTAATAGTGATACCCTTTCCAGCGCTGAGTTCACCATTATCATTATCGACCCCTACATTTGAAGATAAGGCTGCGGAACTGTCGATGTTGATATTGCCATCGGCCACCATGGTCCCCTTGATGTTTCTCACGTAAGAGCTTTTAATGTCAATATCATTGCCAGCTTCAAGATAACCACCTGGGCTGTTTATTACGTATGTATTGTTGTTACTAGGGGTTAATACCACCCTGATATCTTTTTGGGCAGAAATAGTCCCCTTATTGGTGAGTGAACCATTCATGTTCATGACAACATCACCAACAGAAGCGGCGAGGGTGCCAGCGTTGTTCACACCCACGCCATTCCCGGTACCGATCAGCGTAATTTTGTTGGCGTACATGCCGCCCAGGTTGGAAACGTCAAGACCTATGCCAGACTGACGAGCAGCAGAGAGCAGGGTGGCTTTGGTGTTGTCGCTATTAACGCGGTTTTGGCCATAAGTGACCCGTAGATCCTGAGCCTGCACGTCGGCGTTAATGGCAACGGTGTGGGCAATTAAATCGGTATAGTTGGCGCTGGAACTCTGCAAGCCATCGCCAGTAATGGTAATTTTACCTTTGTTGACAACGTAGTCGAGGACGCGGCCATTAGCCACCGAGGCCTTGCCAGTGGTCAATGTCGCACGATTGGCGTTGATGAAACCGCAGCCGTTACAGGTAATCCCCGATGGGTTGGCAATAATAACCTGTGCATTCTGGCCTGCTACCTCAATCATACCGTTGAGTTGGCTGGCTTTAGCGGAGTTGACTTCATTGAGGATAACGTTAGCGGCACCTTTGGCCATATTCTTGTTGCCGTTAATGGCACCCGCTACTTGTGTCGTTGAATTTTGTGCGCTGTTATTTAGCACCACTCCACCACGGTCTACGTCAAACTGGTTATAGATATTGTGAGAAACGCCCCCTCTGCCGGGCTTATTAATCTCGATAACCGTACCGCCTTTGATTGAACTGGCTCCGAGTGATGGGCCACCTGGGGCGGAAACGATAGTGGCTTGGGCAACGGTTACTCCCTGTAAGGCCAGCAGGCTAAAGAAACAAATTGGCGAAAGTTTGGCAAAAAACGGCTTCTGTTTGTTTTTTAGGGTCATAATATTATTTCCTATAATATTTGAAATGCAAAGGCTATCAATATTGATAGCCGAACTGGTGAAAAAAGGCTTTGCAGCCAACTTCATTTCTGTCAACCATGAGGGAATACCCCCAAGTTGTGCAGGAGGGATATGCTATTATTTGATTAACTCAAGGTGCTATATTTGCCATGCGGCTATTTGTAGCAGTTATTAACTGCGCATAACAATTTATGCGCTTTATCTGTGTATAACAAAATGCGCATTCTACTGACAATATGCCCCTTGTCTACTTTTTGGCGTTAATACAGGATCTTTCTCGTAAATTTCAAATCACATCAATGATTTTTGTTTTAAGTATATTTAAAACAAATGTTTTTATTTGAAATTAACGCTTAAAAGCGCTTGGTGTACTTAAGCGGGTATGGTATTAGGGAGAGAGCTTAAGTTTTTGCCAGGATGGGTAGGGGCTATTTCGTCAAGGTCGTTCTCAACTCATTGCCCCCTTATTGGAACCGTCACTGCGGATTATTTGGCACCGCTAAGTGCCTTTTTATGTCGCTATTCTGCCAGTTCGATCAACAGCAGTATGGCTGCGTTACCGCCCCATTCTTTGGGTGCCTGGTGGAAAGCCAGCACGTCCGGATGTTGCGCCAACCACAACGGCGTTTGCTGCTTGAGGATGTGTTTGCCGTGGCCATGCATCACGCAGGCACAATGCACGTGCTCACGCTTGCAGGCGGCGATCATCGCCCCTAGTTCCTGCTTGGCCTGCATCTGCGTCAAGCCATGCAAATCCAGGAACAGATCCGGCACGTAATCCCCGCGGCGCAGTTTCTTCAACTCATAGTGGCTGTAGCCGGGACGCACATAGCGCGTTGGGCCCTCATCTTCCAACTGCGGCTGAAATTCATCGGAAAAGTAAAAGCTGGCATCCACCTGCTCTTGCAACAGGCGCTGCGGCGCGATCTGCTTGGTTTTCATTTTAGGTTTTGGGTGGACGATGGTGTCCTGCGGTAGCTTCTTTGCTCCAGCTACCGACTCTCTAAAAAGCAATAATTCATCTTTGCTCAGAGGGGGCTTATTCTTCATTATTCGCTCGTCGCCTATCATTTATCGCGCTAGTTTACCTGCTCGAAGGTTTCTGTCGACGCAAAACTGGCACTGAATGCCAACCAGAATGCTGCTACGCTGCTATTGCTGCTGATTTGTCGCAGGCTTCATGGCAAACTACGGGGCTAAATCATGAATCATCGTGCCTGCCGGAGGGCAAATTGGACAAAATTTTCGTCGAAGAAGCAGTGAATGAGCTGCACACCATTCAGGATATGCTGCGCTGGGCCGTAAGCCGTTTCAACGCCGCCAATATCTACTATGGCCACGGAACCGATAACCCGTGGGACGAAGCCGTGCAATTGGTCTTGCCCAGCCTGTTCCTGCCGTTGGATATTCCTGAAGATATGCGCACTGCGCGTTTGACCTCCAGCGAGCGTCACCGCATCGTTGAGCGAGTGATCCGCCGTGTCAACGAGCGCATCCCGGTTGCTTACCTGACCAATAAAGCCTGGTTCTGCGACCTGGAGTTCTATGTCGATGAGCGCGTGCTGGTACCGCGTTCACCGATTGGTGAGTTGATCAACGATCGCTTCAGCGCGCTGATCCCCCATCCGCCGCGCCATATCCTGGATATGTGTACCGGCAGTGGCTGTATCGCTATCGCCTGTGGCTATGCCTTCCCGGAAGCGGAAGTGGACGCGGTAGATATCTCCACCGACGTGCTGGCCGTGACCGAGCGTAATATTCAGGCGCACGGCGTGGAACATCAGGTGATCCCGATCCGTTCCGATCTGTTCCGTGATGTCCCGGCGATCCAATACGATCTGATCGTCACCAACCCGCCGTATGTCGATGCGGAAGATATGTCCGACCTGCCGCAAGAGTTCCGCTTTGAGCCGGAACTGGGCCTGGCCGCAGGCAGCGACGGCCTGAAGCTGGTGCGCCGCATTCTGGCCTGTGCGCCAGACTTCCTGAGCGATGACGGCGTGCTGATTTGTGAAGTGGGCAACAGCATGGTACATCTGATGGAACAATATCCGGATATTCCGTTCACCTGGCTGGAGTTTGATAACGGCGGGGACGGCGTATTCATGCTAACCAAACAGCAGCTGATTGACTGCAAAGATCATTTCAGCCTCTACCGCAGCTAACCAACAACCTGGGCCCGCCACAGTGCGGGCCTGTATGCCCCGTTTGCACGCGAACGGGATGACAACCAACGGTAAGGAGCCGTGATGGCAGGGAACAGTATTGGGCAGTTTTTCCGCGTCACCACATTTGGTGAATCTCACGGTGTGGCGCTGGGATGTATCGTAGACGGTGTGCCGCCCGGCATTCCGCTGACAGAAGCCGATTTGCAGCACGATCTCGATCGCCGCCGCCCCGGCACTTCGCGCTATACCACCCAGCGCCGCGAGCCGGATCAGGTGCGCATCCTCTCCGGGGTTTTTGAAGGCGTCACTACTGGCACCAGCATCGGCCTGATGATCGAAAACACCGATCAGCGCTCGCAAGACTACGGCGCGATCAAAGATGTGTTCCGCCCAGGCCATGCAGATTACACCTACGAACAGAAATACGGCGTGCGTGATTATCGCGGTGGTGGCCGTTCTTCGGCGCGTGAAACCGCAATGCGCGTTGCCGCCGGTGCTATCGCCAAAAAATATCTGGCGCAGAAGTTTGGCGTACAGGTGCGCGGTTATCTGGCGCAGATTGGCGATGTGAGCTGCGAGCTGAAAGATTGGGATCAGGTAGAGCAGAACCCGTTCTTCTGCCCGGATCCGGACAAGCTGGAAGCTCTGGACGAACTGATGCGCGCGCTGAAAAAAGAGGGTGACTCTATCGGTGCCAAAGTGACCGTGGTGGCGGAAAACGTCCCGGTTGGGCTGGGCGAGCCGGTGTTCGATCGTCTGGATGCCGACTTGGCGCATGCGCTGATGAGCATCAATGCGGTCAAAGGCGTGGAAATCGGCGACGGCTTTGCCGTTGTGACCAAGCGTGGTAGTGAAAACCGCGATGAAATCACCCCTGAAGGTTTCCAGAGCAACCACGCTGGCGGCATTCTTGGTGGTATCAGCAGCGGTCAGCCGGTGATTGCCCATCTGGCGCTGAAGCCGACCTCCAGCATCATGGTGCCGGGCCGTACAATCAACCGTCAGGGTGAAGCGGTGGAAATGGTCACCCGTGGCCGCCACGATCCGTGCGTCGGGATCCGTGCGGTGCCGATCGCCGAAGCGATGATGGCGATCGTGCTGATGGATCATCTGCTGCGCCAGCGTGCGCAAAACGGTGATGTGATTTCCGACGTACCACGCTGGTAAGGGACTACGATGAAAAAATGGCTGCTGGGCTTCGCTGCGTTGATCGCTTCCAGCTCTGCCTTGGCGTTAACGCCGTGGCAAAAGATTGACCACCCGGTCAGTGGCACTGCGCAGGCCGTTGGTGGTTTTGCCAATGGCTGTATCATCGGGGCGCACCCGTTGCCGCTTAACTCACCGGATTATCAGGTGATGCGTACCGACCAACGGCGCTACTTCGGCCATCCTGACCTGCTGGCGTTTATTCAACGCCTGAGCAGCCAGGCCAACCAGAAAGCACTGGGCACGGTGTTGATCGGCGATATGGCAATGCCGGCCGGTGGGCGCTTCAGCAGCGGCCATGCCAGCCACCAATCCGGTTTGGACGTGGACATCTGGTTGCAGCTGCCGCGCCAGCGTTGGAGCGCTCAGCAACTGTTGAAACCGCAGCCGATCGATCTGGTCTCTGGCGACGGTAAGCAAGTAGTGGATCGCCAGTGGCAGCCGCAGATCGAATCCTTGATCAAGATGGCGGCGCAGGACAGCGAAGTGACGCGGATCTTCGTTAACCCGGCGATCAAACAGCGTCTGTGCCAGGATGCCGGTGCCGATCGCGCTTGGTTGCATAAGGTCCGGCCTTGGTTTGGGCATCGTGCGCATATGCACGTACGCTTGCGTTGCCCGGCGGGTAGCCTGGAGTGTCTGGATCAGGATGCGCCGCCGGTGGGCGATGGCTGTGGTGCCGAGTTGGCCAGTTGGTTCAAACCGCATCAGCCGAATGCCAATCCGGTCAAGAAGGAGCCGCCACCGCTGCCGCCAACCTGTCAGGCGCTGCTGGATAGCCACTTCGCCAACCGCTGATAGCCTGCTAAAAACGCCTCGAATGGGGCGTTTATTTTTTGAGTTTTAAGGCGTAGTGTGTGCGCAAATAAAAAAGCAGGCAGACGACTTATGGATGGGCTGGTGTTAGGTCCCGAATTGCTCGGGATTCTGTTTTTGGTAGCAATGTTCGCCGGGTTTATCGATTCGATCGCCGGTGGCGGTGGGCTGTTGACCGTACCGGCTCTGCTGGCCGTTGGTGTCCCTCCCACGCAGGCGTTGGCGACCAATAAATTGCAGTCGGTTGGGGGATCGTTTTCCGCCAGCCTGTACTTTGTTCGCCGCCGGGCCGTCGATCTTAATACCCAGAAGCTGACGATCTTCCTGACGCTGGTGGGGTCAGTGATCGGGGCGATCCTGGTGCAGCATATGCGTGCCGATATACTGCGCCAGATGCTGCCGCTGTTGGTGATCGGTATCGGCGTCTATTTCTTGCTGACGCCAAGGTTGGGGGAAAGCGATCGCCAGCGTCGGCTGGGGGCGTTACCCTTTGGCCTGGTAGCTGGGGGCTGCGTAGGGTTCTACGACGGTTTCTTCGGCCCTGGTGCTGGTTCGTTCTATGCCCTGGCCTATGTGACGCTGTGCGGTTTTAACCTGGCCAAGGCGACCGCCCATGCCAAGGTGCTGAACTTCACCTCCAATCTGGGCAGCCTGGTGCTGTTTATTATCGGCGGCCAAGTGATCTGGAGCATTGGTCTGGTGATGCTGGTCGGGCAGGTGTTCGGAGCCCGTCTTGGCGCGCACATGGTGCTGACCAAGGGTCAGAAGCTGATCCGGCCGATGATCGTGATAGTGTCTCTGATCATGAGCTGCAAATTGCTGTACGACAATCACGGGACGGAAATCCAACAGTGGTTGGCTTTGCATTTTTAGTGTGCCAATGATGCGTCTTAGTGAGACAATAACCTTCTTTAATCTATGGTTATACTCAATGAATTTCAAGTCACAGCTGGGCGGCCAGCTTGCTCATCCCCAGGAGCTTACTTTAGTAAGTGACTGGGGTGTGCAAGTGCAGCCAACAACGCTGTGGCTTGAAAGGCGAAGAGTATTTTGAGTTTTCTTTATGCCAAACACACACCAGTATCCGCAACTGATTGAAATCTTTAATCAGTGTTTTAGCGATGAGTTCAATACCCGCCTGGTTAAAGGCGACGATGAGCCTATCTATCTGCCTGCCGATGATGAGCTGCCTTATAACCGCATCGTCTTTGCACACGGCTACTATGCCAGCGGCATGCATGAAATCTCCCATTGGTGCATCGCCGGTGCCGAACGCCGCAAACTGGTGGACTTCGGTTACTGGTATTGCCCGGATGGGCGCGATGCCCAGACGCAGAGTGAATTCGAAGCGGTCGAGATTAATCCGCAGGCGCTGGAGTGGATGTTCTGCGTGGCGGCCGGTTTCCCGTTTAACGTCAGTTGCGACAATCTCAGTGGAGATTGCGAGCCAGATCGCATAGGTTTCCAGCGTAAAGTCCGTACCCGGGTGCTGGAATTGTTGGAGCGGGGAATACCCACACGACCTGCGCGCTTTATTCAGGCGCTGCAATCGTTTTACAATACGCCTCCGCTGGCGGCCGAGCATTTTCCTTACCCGGAAGATCTCTGAGGCCAGAGTCTGTTTGTTAACGAGGAAATTTGATGATCGCAGAATTTGAAGCGCGCATTCTGGCGCTGATTGATGACATGGTAGAGCACGCCAGCGATGATGAACTGTTTGCCGGTGGCTACCTGCGTGGTCATCTGACTTTGGCGGTGGCGGAATCGGAAGAACATGCCGAACACAGCGCTGAACAGCTCAAGGTGCGGGTGCAGAGCAGCCTGGACAAGGCCATCAAGGCTGGGGAACTTTCCCCGCCGGATCAGGTGTTGGTGCTGGGCATGTGGGAAAACCTGTATCAGACAGCGTTGCCGACTGAGTAATTGCTCTAAAGGGGGCAGCATCACGCTGGCCCCTCAAATGAACTATACCTCGCGTCCCTTCAGTAGCTTCCTGACCCACATGCGGTTTGGGTTTAACGCTGCCAACATTTCGCTATCCCCCGGTAAGGGTTCCCCAAACAGCTGAGCCGCTAAAATCTCCGCGGCCAACGGCGCGGAGCACAGTCCGCGTGAGCCTAAGGCTCCGATCATAAACAACCCCGGATACATTGGCGCATTGGCAATTGCTTCGCCGCGCTGGCGCTGCTGCTGCAAATCGCCATACAGCGCCAGAGTGGCTTGATAGTCTGGCACGGCACCAACCATCGGCATATGGTCTCGCGTAGCGCTGCGCACGCCACAGCGTGCCTGCTGGCCACTGATATCCACCTCATGCGTCCAACTCTGTTCTGGCAGACAGCGCAGCAGGCGATCGCGGTTCTCTTCTTGCTCTGCCTGGCTATATTCAGTGTTTGATTCACCGCGCTGGTAACTGGCACCAATGCAGTGCTGCTGATTGCCAGGATTCACCGGCGTCAGATAACCGTCGTAACACAGTACCTGCTTTAACTCACTCAAGATTGGCGTAGTGGGAATATGTGAAACCTGGCCACGTACCGCATATGCCGGTAGAGCGGCGCTAGGTTCCAGAGTGGTGAGTTGGTGCCCGTTAGCCAGGATCACCGTCGTATGTTGGTGAGTTTTACCCTCAGCAAAATGCAGCTGCCAACCTTCATCATTGCGGTTCAGATCGGAAAGCGTATGCAGATAGTGGCAAACCAATCCCTGCCGTTCGGCCAGGGCAATCGCGGCACGCGTCAGGTCAGCAGGGCACAGCCATCCCCCGAGCGAATAGTGAATACCACCAAACCCCGTATCGATCCCACACAGGGCACTAAGCGTGGCGCGATCGGCCGATTGTGCCAGAGTGTGCGGCCAGGTAACGGCCAGGATCTTGGCGATCTTCCCCGCGCTTTTCTCGTCATAGGCCAATTGGCTGACGCCACACCACTGGTGATCGAACTCAACCTGTTGTTGCAGCAGGGCGTCATACTGGCGGCGAGCAAAGGGGAAGGCGGCGGAAAAGAAGTTTTCCAACGCATCGCCCCGGCCATTCAGCAATGGGTACAGCGCTCCCTGGCGATTGCCGGATGCGCCCTCTGCGGGCTGTGCATCGGCGCAATACAAGGTCACCTTTGCCCCACGGCGTAATAAGGCCAACGCGGTGAGTGCGCTGGCTACGCCGCCGCCAATAATGGCGACATCGTCGGTATTCTCCGCTGCCGGGCGCAGGAACCACGGGCTTGGATTGACGCTTGCAGGTGTATCGGCGGGTAGCTGACCTGTGAGCATCTCGCGTTTCTGGCCAAAGCCTTTGCATTTGGTAACCTCAAACCCGGCCTGCTGCAATCCACGGCGGACAAACCCTGCGGCAGTGAAGGTGGCAAAACTGCCGCCTGGGCGGGCAAAACGCGCCATGGTGGCAAACAGCGGTTCGCTCCACATATCGGGGTTTTTGGACGGCGCAAAGCCATCCAGGAACCAGGCGTCAATTTGATCGTTCATGCTGGCGTCAAAGTGCGGCAGCTGGGTATTGACGTCACCGAACCATAAATCGAGCGTAATCTGCCCTTCGGCAAGCAGCAGGCGGTGGCACCCTGGCAGCGGCAAAGGCCACTGGGCGCGAAGCTCATCGGCAAAGGGGGCCAGTTCTGGCCATTGGGCATGGGCTGCCGCCAGGTCGTCCAACTGCAATGGGTATTTCTCAAAGCTGATAAAATGCAGGCGCTGCAAACTTGCTGCGGGTGTCTCCTGCCGAAAACGGGCAAAGGCCTGCCACAGGGTCAGAAAATTCAGCCCGGTACCGAAGCCGGTTTCTGCCACAATAAACAGTGAGCGTGGGTGATCGCTGAAGCGTTGTGGCAACCGGTTGCCCCCCAGAAAGACGTAGCGGGTTTCCTCCAGCCCATCCTGGTTGGAAAAATAGACGTCATCAAACTGTTTCGAAACAGGTGTACCTTGTTCATTCCAGCTTAACGCTGCGGTTTGGATGGGGGCATTGCTCACGGTAGATTGCTCGTAACTCAAGGGGTAGGGCGATTTTAACGGGGGTAGCCCCGAGGTGCAAACTGGGTAAAGATAATGCAAAATTATTCTGATCGGACTTGTTCGGCGTACATCTGTACGCTAAAGTGCGTTGCAAAATCCCGAATGTAAATTGTGGAAGAGGTACTTGAATGAAACGTGCAGTGATTACTGGCCTGGGAATCGTCTCCAGCATTGGTAACAACCAGCAGGAGGTCCTGGCAAGTCTGCAGGAAGGCCGCTCTGGGATCACCTTCTCTCAGGAGCTGAAAGATTCCGGCATGCGTAGTCACGTATGGGGTGATGTTAAACTCGACACTACCGGTCTGATTGACCGTAAAGTGATGCGCTTTATGAGCGACGCGTCGGTTTACGCCTATCTCTCCATGGAACAAGCGATTCAAGATTCCGGCCTGGCAGCCGATCAGGTTTCCAACGATCGCACCGGTCTGGTGGTCGGTTCCGGTGGTGGTTCTCCACGTAACCAGGTTGCGGGTTCTGACGGTATGCGCGCCAAAGGCCTGCGTGGCGTTGGCCCATACATGGTGACCAAGGCAATGGCATCAGGCGTTTCTGCTTGCCTGGCCACTCCATTCAAAATCCGCGGCGTGAACTACTCCATCAGCTCTGCCTGCGCAACTTCAGCACACTGTATCGGCCACGCCGTTGAGCTGATCCAACTGGGCAAACAAGACGTCGTCTTTGCTGGCGGTGGCGAAGAGCTGTGCTGGGAAATGGCCTGCGAATTCGACGCCATGGGCGCGCTGTCCACCAGCTACAACGACACGCCAGAAAAAGCTTCCCGTACCTATGACGCAGCGCGTGACGGTTTCGTTATCGCAGGCGGCGGCGGCATGGTAGTGGTTGAGGAGTTGGAGCACGCTCTGGCTCGCGGCGCACATATCTATGCGGAAATCATCGGTTACGGTGCCACTTCAGACGGTGCCGACATGGTGGCTCCATCGGGTGAAGGCGCGGTGCGTTGCATGAAGATGGCAATGCAGGGCGTAGACACACCAATCGACTACATGAACGTACACGGCACCTCCACGCCGGTCGGCGACGTGAAAGAACTGGGCGCGATCCGTGAAGTCTTTGGCGATAACACCCCGGCCATCTCTTCTACCAAAGCCATGACCGGCCACTCACTGGGTGCGGCGGGCGTGCAGGAAGCGATTTATAGCCTGCTGATGGTCGAGCACGGCTTCATTGCGCCAAGCATCAACATCGATAACCTCGATGAGAAGGCGGCTGGCATGAACATCGTGACCGAGCCAACCAAGCGTGAGCTGACCACGGTCATGTCCAACAGCTTCGGTTTCGGCGGCACCAACGCCACGCTGGTAATGCGTAAACTGCAGAAGTAAGCGCAGGGCGTCATATTATCAATCGGGCACCGTAATAGGTGCCCGATTTTTTTGTTTTTCTAGACGATGGAATGCCTCAGTTCGATATTCTTCTTTCGTTCAATAAAGCGTCAGCTGAAGAAATAGAAACGAGCCACAATCAGCACCGTTAAAAGGGTTAGCGCAATGATGCTGCGCTTTAAGTTTTCCAAGGTTATTCTCCTCATTATCTATTTTCAGTATAGGCATTTTATTCAGGTCATTAATGGGGTAAATAGGATATTTAATCGACGTTGATAGAGTGAAAATACGCCTTGAAATGTCAGTATGGGTCAGTATTTTTATATTTTTGTAAAATCAATAATAGGTGTCAGGTGGCAGGGTCATTAATGGCGTTGCTTGTGGAATATGTCCGTGTGTAATTCTAAATAACGCTTAAACCAAACTCCTGAAAGTACGATCCTCTAGCATATTATTTATCAAAAACAAAACAGCTATTATTAAATTAAACGAGGCGGCGTTTTTCGTTTAACTTAAAAAATTCTGTGATAACAATGTTTTTATTATGTTAATTTTTTGCTTTTCATATAAATGACGTATAAACAACATTTCCGTTTTTTATCTCTATCAGATAAAACCCGGCATAATGCCTGCGCTTTATCTAGCTTTACGATCTCGTTATGGCGAGGCTCCTATACGAACACAAGTTACCGCTCTAATGGCATCGAGAGAGGCCACCAAGGGTAAAACAAGCATTAGCCGAATCAAGGCATTGCTAAGGTAACTTCCCCTGGGGATACGTTGTATAGTGCTAAACCCAAGACGTGGGGATCGGCTTTCGCTGTCCTGTCTTGTCGCCTCTATGAGACTCCATCTTTCAATCGGGAGTATCTAGAATGTCACATGTTGTATTGCAAGACCTTTACCAAAACGCCAACTTTGAAGACGACGCCATTGCGCGTTATATGAACAAAAAAGTCTTTGTTCTGCATCAAGATCTTTACGTTGGCGAAGCCAGGAAAATATTCGTTAATCAACTTTCCAACGACGATATTCCCGCACAAATCTTTATTGAAGACGGCACTAAATTGGTGGGAGTTCTTTCTGTTAAACGCTTATTGCAGGAAGAACATAATGGCGAGCGTATCAAGGATATGATGGAAACCACCTTCTTCCATGTAAAACCCACGGACGAACGTGAACATATCGCCAAACTGGTGGACAATAATAATTTAGATATTGTGGCAGTGGTCGATAATGGCCGTCTGGTTGGTTGTTTAACGGAGCGCGAAATAGCGCAGATTATCGAGGATGAAAACACCGAGGATGCCCATATGCAAGGGGCAAGCCTGCCGCTGGATAAGCCTTACCTTGAAATGACCTCTTTCGAACTGTGGAAAAAACGCAGCGTGTGGCTGCTGTTGCTGTTCGTCGCCGAAGCTTATACCAGTACGGTTATTCAGCATTTTGAGGAGTCATTGGAAGCGGCGATTGCCCTGGCCTTCTTTATCCCGCTATTGGTGGGCACCGGAGGCAATAGCGGTACGCAAATCACCTCAACCATTGTGCGGGCCATGGCCTTGGGAGAGGTCCGCATGCGCGATGTGGGGCGCGTGCTGCGCAAGGAAATGACGACCTCGGTCATGATCGCGTTAACGCTGGCCTGTGCTGGCGCGTTCCGTGGTTGGATGATGGGGATCGGCTATGAGATTACGCTCATCGTGAGCTTGACCCTGGTTTGTATTACGTTGTGGGCCGCGATTGTCTCTTCCGTGATCCCAATGGCTCTGAAACGCTTCGGTGTGGATCCTGCCGTAGTTTCCGCCCCGTTTATCACCACGCTGATAGACGGCACCGGCTTGATCATCTACTTCAAAATAGCCCAGTGGACCTTGGGGCTGAATTAATAATGGAAACCGGCGAAAGCCGGTTTTTGCTATGATTAACGGGATTTTTAAGCCGTGTAGTTGACTGAAATCAAAGCATTTCCAGTTTACAGGATGGTTCCGAGGCGGCTTTGTCAGCGGGTGTAAATTCCGTTCCTGTGAGGGTTTTCTGCCGATATACTCAGCGCAGTTTCTTACTCTGGAATTTTTGCATGTCGGCTTTGGCGTCCATCTCAATATCTATGCATCAGTTGCGCTTCGCCAAGAAGCGGGCCGCAGCATGGCTATTGGCCGTCTGCTGGCTACTGCTCAACAGCCAACTGGCGATCGCCAGCCATCACTGCAATCTGCAACTCACCACCGTAGCGCCAGCCGCGCAGCATACGATGCATATGCAGGCCGCCGATCCGCTAGCCAATGAGATGATGCAGGCCGAAGGGCCGCTGTGTGAAAAGCACTGCGTACCAGATTCTGCACAGCAAGATCACGGCAACCTGGCCCTGGCGGCGGTATTACCCGCCAGCAGTGAGCTGCTGGTTGCCGATCCTCAGCCCCAGGCACAGTTCTCACGCCTCGATTGGCAAACCCCTCCGATAGCAGGCCCGCCGGCAGAGATCGTCTTCTGCCGCTTCCGTGAATAGCCAAACCAACCGCTTTGCCGTCCAGCACGGCGACCTGAGTTGTTTTTGTCTATTTTATGGAGCTATCGTTATGCGTAATCTGATCACTGCCGTTTTCATCTCTCTGATGTTCTCTTCATTCGTCTCCGCCGCGGAGATGCAACATCACCAACATGCCAGCCAAGACGCCGCCGTCTATCACTCTAAAGGGACCATCAAGGCTTGGGGTGAGCAGAAAGTGTCGCTCGCCCATCCTGCCATCCCTGCCTTGAACTGGCCGCCGATGACCATGAATTTCCTGCAGCCCCAGCCGCCATTGCCTGCCTTGGCTGCCGGGGCTGCGGTAGAGTTCAGCTTCCGTCAGGTTGACGGCGGCTATCAGCTGACCGCCATCCGCGCCAGCCAAGACTAACGGGGGCACCATGTCCAGACTACTTTCTCACCCATTGCGGGTGGGCTGGCTGCTGCTCGCCTGTTGGACGGCGAGTGCGCAGGCAACCGGCCTGACGTTGGAGCAATCGCTGGCGGCGGCAGAGCGCTATTCCGCCGAACTCTCGGCCAATCAGCATCAGGTGAATGCGCTGCAAAACATGGCGGATTCGGCGATGGAGTTGCCCGATCCCAAGCTTACATTCGGCATTGAAAACGTGCCGGTACAGGGCGGTAACGCCCGGCGCTTGACCCGTGAAGGGATGACCATGGAACGGGTTGGCATCATGCAGGATTATGTCAGCAGCACTAAGCGCCAACGTAAGGCGGATACCCTACGGGCCGAGGCCAATAAAACCGAAGCCAGCAGTGCGACAATCCGTTCCCGTTTGCAGCAGCAGACGGCACAAGCCTGGTTGGAACTGGCGCTGAGCCAGCAGACGCTGAAGGATGCCACGGCCTTGCTCAAGGAGAGTGAACGCCAGATCGCCGCCCAACATGCCGGAGTGGCCAGTGGCAGTTCGCCCGCCGCTAACGTCATCGATGCTCGCTTGACGCTGTTGGCGATGCAGGACCGGCTCAGTGAGGCGCAGCGTGACGTCACCATCGCCCAGGCTCGCTTAACCCAGTTGACCGGGCAGAAGGTTGAGGGGATCGGTGGCCCGTTGCCACGCTTCGAGCGCCTGCCTGCCGAGAGCAATCTGTTGCGACAAGCGATAAAACAGCATCCGGAAGTCGTGCAGGCCAGCCGTGAGGCCGATGTGGCCAAGGCGCGATCGGCGCAGTCCGAGGTGGCCGCCATTCCGGACGTGGGGATAGAGGTGTCGTATGGCAAACGGGCCGATGGCTATGAGGATATGGCGGGTGTGATGTTTACCGTCGATCTGCCCCTGTTCCGCTCCCAGCGGCAGGATAAGGACTATGCCGCTGACGTTTCCCGCTCGATGGAAGCCAACGACCAACTGACGTTATTGATCCGCGACCATCAGGCCCAGTTGGATACGCTGCTGGCGCAGTATCAGGCCGCGCAGGCGCAATGGCAGCGTCAACAGCAGCAAGCGATCCCGTTGCAACAACAGCGCGTGGCACTGCAACTGGCGCAATACCGCAGTGGTAAAAGCGATCTCTCCTCAGTGTTGGAAGCTCGTCGGGCCTTGCTCGACAGCCGTCTGAGCGCCGGTAAGGCCGCGCGTGAATTAGCGCAGCTGTGGGCCGCTATCCGTTATCTCACCGTGCAGGAGGCAAAGTCATGAAAATGCGTTTTAGCCTGACGCTGTTAGCCGCCTTATTGGGCGGTGCTATGGGCGGTTACTGGTTTGCCGGGGAAAAAACCGCGGCACAACCTGCTAGCGGCGGTGCCGAACGGCAGGTGCTGTATTGGTACGATCCGATGGTGCCTGGCCAGCGTTTTGATAAGCCGGGCAAATCGCCGTTTATGGATATGGAACTGGTGCCACGCTATGCCGATGAGCAGCAGGATGACGCTGGCGTTACTATCAGCTCCCGCCAGCAGCAGAATCTGGGCGTCCGTACAGCGGCTGCACAACTGCGTGAATTGAATTTGCAGCTTGATGCCTATGGCAGCGTTGCCACCGATGAGCGCGGCGTGCAGGTGATTGCCGCTCGGGCCAACGGGCTGATAGACAAACTCTATGTGCGTGCCAGCCAGCAGCAGGTAAAGAAAGGACAAGCGCTGGCACAGCTGTGGATCCCGGACTGGAGTGCTGCACAGCAGGAATACCTGGCGATCCGCAAACTGGGCGATAGCGCACTGACCTCTGCCGCCCGCCAGCGCCTGGCATTGCAGTTTATGCCTGAAGCCATCATTCGCCAGGTTGAACGCAGCGGCCAACCCCAGACCCGCATTACCATTACCGCACCAGAGAGCGGGTTTATCAACAAGCTGGACGCACGGGAAGGGATGCAGGTTACCGCAACGCAGGGCCTGTTTGAGTTGGCCAGTCTCGATCCGGTGTGGATGGTGATTGATTATCCGCAGGCGCAGGCCGGGCTGTTGCAGGTTGGCGATGCGGTGGCAGCCCGCTCCGCCAGTTGGCCGGGTGAACGCTTCACCGGGGAGGTCAGCGAGCTGCTGCCTAACGTCGATCCGCTAACCCGCACCTTTAAAGCGCGTATCGTGCTGAAAAATCCTCAACAGCGCCTGAAGCCGGGCATGTATTTGCAGGTGCAACTGGCACAAAACGCCGGGGCCAAGCCGGTGCTGGCTATCCCGCAGGAGGCTCTGATCGGCAGTGGCGATCGCAACCGGGTGCTGGTGGCGGAAGGGAATGGTCATTTTGCTCCGGTTGACGTGGTCGCCGGCCTGGCACAGGACGGCTGGGTAGAAATCAAACAGGGTCTGCAAGCAGGGCAACAGGTGGTCACCTCAGGCCAGTTCCTGATTGATTCCGAAGCCAGCATGCGCAGCGCCTTGCCACAGATGGCCGGGCAGGAGGGGGTAAAACAGTATCAGACGTTGGGCGTGGTCGAGGCGGTGGATGGCGCTACCGTCACGCTGTCGCACGATCCGGTGGCAGAGTTGCAATGGCCCGCGATGACCATGGATTTCACCCTGCCAGCGGGTGGCTTGCCCACTGGGATTGGTATCGGCAGCAAGGTGATGTTCCATTTTAGCGTGGATGAAAACGGCTCGCACATCAGCCAGATCATGCCGCAAGGAGGCCACCAATGATCGCCTCCGTGATCCGCTGGTCGATACGCAATCGCCTGTTGGTATTACTGGCTTCGATATTGCTGGCCGGGTGGGGCGTATGGGCGTTGCAGAAGGCACCGCTGGATGCGCTGCCCGATCTCTCTGACGTGCAGGTGATCGTCCGGGCGACCTATCCGGGCAAAGCGCCGCAGGTGATCGAAGATCAGGTGACCTACCCGCTGACCACCACCATGCTGACGGTGCCGGGAGCCAGCACGGTGCGGGGCTTCTCCATGTTCGGCGATGCCTACGTCTACATTCTGTTTGAAGACGGTACCGATCCTTACTGGGCGCGTTCGCGGGTGTTGGAGTCACTCAGCCAGGTGCAGTCTTCGCTGCCGCCGCAGGTCAAAGTGGCGCTGGGGCCGGATGCTACTGGCGTTGGTTGGGTTTATGAGTATGCGTTGGTCGATCGTACAGGTAAACACAGTCTGGCGGATCTGCGCGCCTTGCAGGACTGGACGCTCAAGTTCGAACTGAAAACCGTGCCTAACGTCGCAGAGGTTGCCAGCGTTGGCGGCATGGTGCGGCAATATCAGGTGATATTAAATCCGCAAAGTATGCGGGCGCTGAATATTACCCATCAGCAGGTGGTGAGCGCCATTCAGGATGCCAACCAGGAAGGCGGCGGTGCGCTGCTGGAAATGGGGGAGGCTGAGTATATGGTACGCACCTCCGGCTACCTGAAAAAACTCGCCGACTTTAATAACGTGGTGATCACCGCCCGCGACGGGGTGCCGATCCTGTTGTCACAGGTCGCAGAACTGCGTGAGGGGCCGGAAATCCGCCGTGGTGTAGCGGAGCTCAACGGTGAAGGTGAGGTGGCGGGTGGTATTGTGGTGATGCGCTATGGCAAGAATGCGCTGGAAACCATTAATGCGCTGAAGGCCAAGCTGCAACAGCTTCAGCACACTCTGCCGCCGGGCGTGGAGATCGTGCCGGTTTATGACCGATCGCAACTGATCGAGCACGCGATCGATACGCTGTCATTCAAGCTGTTGGAAGAGTTCCTGGTGGTCGCGGTGGTGTGCGCCTTGTTCCTGTCCCACTTCCGCTCGGCGCTGGTGGCGATGGTGACTCTGCCGCTGGGGATCTTGGGCGCCTTTGTGGTGATGCACTATCAAGGGGTTAACGCCAACATCATGTCGCTGGGGGGAATAGCTATTGCTATCGGCGCGATGGTGGATGCGGCGATCGTAATGATCGAAAACATGCACAAAGTGCTGGAGCAGTGGCGGCAACGCCATCCCGGCCAGCAGCCCACCTCAAAAGATTACTGGCACATCTCTGAGCAGGCGGCGGTTGAGGTTGGCCCGGCGCTGTTCTGTAGTCTGTTGATCATTACCCTGTCGTTTATCCCGGTGTTTTCGCTACAGGCGCAGGAAGGGCGGATGTTTGCGCCATTGGCGTTCACCAAAACCTATGCGATGGCGGTATCCGCCGGGTTGGGCATCACGCTGGTGCCGGTGCTGATGGGCTATTTTATCCGGGGTCGCATTCCGGACGAACATGCCAACCCGATCAATCGCTGGTTGATCCGCATGTATCAGCCGTTGCTGGCAGCGGTGCTGGCACGGCCTAAAGCCACTCTGGGGATTTCCGCTCTACTGTTGGTGCTGACCTTATTCCCGCTCAGCCGCCTAGGCAGCGAGTTTATGCCCCCGCTGGATGAAGGGGATCTGCTGTATATGCCTTCGACCCTGCCGGGGATCTCTGCCCGCGAGGCGGCACGGCTGCTGCAATTGACCGACAGGTTGATCAAAACCGTGCCGGAAGTGGACACGGTCTTTGGCAAGGCTGGGCGGGCGGAGACGGCAACCGATCCGGCTCCGTTAACCATGTTGGAAACCACCATTCGCTTTAAGCCCCGCGACCAGTGGCGGCCCGGCATGACGATGGACAAGCTGGTGGCCGAACTGGACAGCGTGGTCAAGGTGCCCGGTATTGCCAACGTCTGGGTGCCGCCGATCCGTAACCGTCTGGATATGTTGGCGACCGGCATCAAAAGCCCGGTAGGCATCAAGGTCAACGGCAGCAATATTGCCGATATTGAGCAGGCGGCCAGCCAGATTGAGCAGGTGGTGAAGCAGGTTCCAGGTGTGACTTCCGCGCTGGCGGAGCGCCTGGCTGGAGGGCGCTATGTGGATATCGATATCGATCGCCAGCGTGCGGCACGTTACGGCGTATCGGTGAAAGAGCTGCAATCGGTGGTCGCTACGCTGGTGGGTGGGGAAAACATCGCTGAAACCATTGAAGGGCGCGCGCGTTATCCGATCAACGTCCGTTATCCAAGGGAGATCCGTGATTCGCTGCAAAAGCTGCGTGAATTGCCGGTGGTGACGGCGACGGGTGGGCAAGTACCTTTGGCAGAACTGGCGGATATTCGCATCACGGAAGGGCCACCGATGCTGAAAAGCGAGAACGCCCGGCTTTCGGATTGGATCTATGTCGATCTGCGCGGGCGCGATTTGAAATCGGCGGTGGAAGAGATGCAACAGGTGGTGGCACAGCAGGTGAAGCTGCCTGCCGGGGTTTCCCTCAGTTGGTCCGGGCAGTTTGAGTATCTGGAACGCGCTAGTGCCCAGTTGAAGATTGTGCTGCCGGTAACGCTGGCGATCATCTTCGTGCTGCTGTTTGTCACCTTCAACAGCGTGAGCGATGCGCTGCTGATCATGGCGACGCTGCCGTTTGCGCTGATAGGTGGGGTCTGGCTGCTGTATCTGCTCGATTACAACCTGTCGGTAGCCGGGGCGGTAGGCTTTATTGCCCTGGCCGGGGTGGCGGCGGAGTTTGGCGTGATTATGGTGCTGTACCTTAATCAGGCGCTGGCGAAACATCGTCAGCCCGGCCAGCCGTTGAGTCATCAACAACTGATGGCGGCGATTAGCGAAGGGGCGGTGTTGCGCGTCAGGCCGAAGGTGATGACGGTGGCGACCATTATGGCCGGTTTACTGCCGATTATGTGGGGCGGCGGTGCTGGCTCAGAGGTGATGCAGCGGATTGCCGCACCGATGATTGGCGGCATGGTGAGTGCGCCATTGCTATCGATGCTGGTGATCCCGGCGGTGTATTCGCTGCTGCACCGTAAAGCTGAAAAAACCGGTGCTGAGGCAGAGTAGTCGGCCCCTCACCCCAACCCTCTCCCACAGGGAGAGGGAGCTGGTACAGTGTTGTGGCAAGGTGCCGTGATCAATCTGTTAGCAGGGTAAAAAGCAGTTGGTTTAGTGCCATGGTCAGGTAAGTTTCTATAACAAATAGCGAACTCGATCGGTCCCCTCTCCCTGTGGGAGAGGGTTAGGGTGAGGGGTAATACACTGATTTTAAAGGTCCTACTGCACCAGGAACGCCTTAAACTGCGGCGTCATCGTCGCGCTGAAGCCGTCATCGGTTTTGCTGATCAAATACACCGCCAACCCTTTCTCTTCGGCCAGTTTCAGCGCTTTTTCCGTGCCCAGCACCATCAACCCGGTATCCCAACCATCGGCTTCCAACGCCGTAGGGGCAATCACCGTAACGGAAACCAGCTTATGGGTGATTGGCCGCCCGGTGACGGGATCGATCACGTGGGAATAGCGCTGACCGTCCTGCTCGAAGTAGTTACGATAACTCCCCGCAGTGCTGATGCCGTAGCCTTGCAAATCCACCAGCGCTTGCACCGCATTTTCCCGGTCGGTGGGCTTTTGGATTGCCACCCTCCAAGGCTTGTTCTGGCCATTCACGCCGCGTGATGAAACGGCTCCACCCACCGATACCAGATAGTTGGTGATGCCTTTGCGCGCCATCAACTGGACCAACTGATCCACGCCGTAACCTTCGCCTAGCGTGGAGAGATCGACATACATCTCCGGCAGATCTTTTTGCAGCCATTCACCCCGGCTGTCGCTCAGCAGTTTCAGATGTTGCAAACCAATATGCTGGCGAGCCGCGTCGATCTGCTGCTGGCTGGGGACTTTGACGGCCCGCTTATCCGGGCCGAATCCCCACAGGTTAACCAAAGGGCCGACGGTGATATCCATAGCACCTCCGGTATCACGGCCAATGCGCTGAGCGGTGAGGATGATATCGGCCATTCCACGGGGGATGGGCTGCGGCTCGGCAGTGGTGTTTTGGTTGAAGCGGGATAACACTGAATCGGGGCGGTAAGTGGAAATATCGTCGTTGGCCTGCTCCAGCAGCGCATCGATCTCCTGCTGCAATTGTTGTTTGCTCTCGGTGATAGTGCCGCTGACCTTTACGCTATAGAACGTCCCCATGGTTTTGCCTTCGATGTCGATCTGGGGGCGGGTGTTGGCATCGTTACAGGCGGCTAGCAGCATCAGCGCCGCGCTGAGCAGCAGCCTTTTGGCAATGGAATTGGCCATAGAAAATCCTAAAAGCAGGGAAAGACGACGGGTATAAAACAAAATACGATAAATGGAAAGGGCAACGTGCTTTTTTACTGGCGTAATTCAAGAGCTTCGGCTAACGTCGTTTTCCAGCCTTCGCTTGAAAAATAAGAGTAAATCCATGAGTTCAAATGCGCTGACCAGTTTGTTGAGGCCATTTTTGCATGACCGCTTCCTGCATGCGTTGCTGCTGATGGGGATGCTGCTGTACGCCATTGGGCCACAGCCGCTGAGGGCACTCTCTGGCTTTATCGATTGGCGCACCATTATGACCCTGCTGGGGTTGATGCTGTTGACCAAAGGCGTTGAGGTTAGTGGCTATTTCGATTTTATCGGCCGCCAGATTGTGAACACCCTGCAAAGTGAACGTTCACTGGCACTGTTTCTGGTGTGTGCTGCTGCGGTGCTGTCGTCGTTTCTCACCAACGATGTGGCGCTGTTTATCGTTATCCCGTTGACCATTACGCTGAAAAAGCTCTCTTCACTGCCGATAAGCCGCCTGATCATCTTCCAGGCACTGGCGGTTAACGCCGGGTCGTTGCTGACGCCGATTGGCAATCCGCAGAATATTTTGCTGTGGAGCAAGTCTTCGCTGACCTTTATGGAGTTTATCGGGCGCATGGCACCGTTCGGCATTATCATGATGCTGAGC
This sequence comes from Serratia sp. T13T92, assembly GCF_047530105.1. NCBI lineage: Bacteria > Pseudomonadati > Pseudomonadota > Gammaproteobacteria > Enterobacterales > Yersiniaceae > Serratia > Serratia sp. T13T92. The sequence continues at coordinate 82,232 of NZ_JBLJAK010000010.1, forward strand.
CTGCTGGTGGTCACCTGGTTCAGTTTCCCGGCGCGGAAAATTGTCAAAGCCCCTAACACCCAACCCTATCCTTATCAAATGCGCCTGTTACTGGCCAGTGTCGCGCTGTATGTGGCCTTTCTGATCTGCCTGGATTTGGACGTGCCGTTGTATGGCATGTTACTGGTGTTTGCCGGTTTTCTGCTGTTGGCTCGCCAGGTGCTGCTGCAGATTGACTGGAGCCTGATCTTCGTATTTCTCGCCATGTTTATCAATATTGGCTTGCTGACCCAACTGCCAGCGCTGCAGCCGCTGTTTGACCAGATTGCCTCGCTGGCGGACGGCAGCGTATATGTGTTGGGGATCGCTTTATCCCAAGTGATCAGCAACGTTCCGGCGACCATTTTGTTGCTGAACTATGTGCCTTCCAGCGCTCTGGTGGCCTATGCGGTAAACGCCGGGGGATTTGGCCTGGCGATCGGCTCACTGGCTAACCTGATCGCCCTGCGGATGGCGGGGGAACGCCAGATCTGGCTGCGGTTCCATTACTATTCGATACCCTTCCTGGCATGGGCTACGTTGGTGGGTTGGCTGTTATTGGGTTAATTCGGCTCAGCCGCTCCACGGCCAAGGTAATCTCCCCTGGCGTGAGGGCCGAGAACCCCAGTAACCAGCCGTCGCGTCTGGCGCTGGCGTTCTGATACTGGGTGGACAAGCCGGGAGTAATGACGCCTAGCTGTTGCGCCTGTCGGGTCAGTTCTGCCTCTTGGCCCACCGGTAGCCAAACGCCGAGCTGAAGCCCACCGCCCGCGTGCTGTGGCGTGGCAAAATGCCCCAGGTGCTGTGCTAGCTGCGTTAGTAGCCAATCACGGCGGCTGCGATAGAGTTGGCGCATGTAACGGATGTGGGCAGCAAAATGCCCTTGCAGAATAAACTCTGCCGTGACGGCCTGTGCCAACTGAGCGCAATGGCCGTCATATACCGAACGTGCGGTGGTAAACGCTGCCACCAACGCGGGGGGCACAATCAGATAGGCCAGCCGTAGCGAAGGGAACAGCGCTTTGGAGAAGGTGCCGACATACAGCACTGTGCCGTGGCGATCCAGACCCTGCATGGCGGGCATCGGTTGGCCGTCATAGTGAAACTCGCTGTCGTAGTCATCCTCAATAATCCAACTTTGCGATCGCCGGGCCTGTTCCAATAGGGCCAATCGCCGTTCCAGGCTGAGTGCCACGCCGGTGGGGTACTGATGCGAAGGAGTCAGATAGATCAGGCGAGGGGGAGGTAACGAGCCGTCTGGCTGCAGCCCGGCCTCATCCACTGCCACCGGTACCAGATTGGCTCCCGCGCTGGTAAATGCGTTCTTGGCCCCGTTGTAACCAGGCTCCTCGACCCACACCACATCTCCGTTATCGATCAGCAAGGTGGCAATCAGCTGCAATGCCTGTTGGGAGCTGGTCAGGACGATCACCTGTTCCGAGTCGCAGTTCACGCCCCGGGTTTGGCCGACGTAACCGGCAATGGCTTCACGCAGCGGCAAGTAGCCTTGGGGATCGCCATAACGCAGCAGCTTTTCCCCCTGTAGCCGCAGCCGTTGGGCGGTGAGCTGTTGCCACAGCTTCAACGGGAAGGCGCGCAGATCCGGTGAACCGGCAGCAAACGGTAGTGGTTGTTGTGGATCGCGGCAGCCACCGGTTTGCACAATCGCCAAACCGCGCTGTGAGAGCCGCAGTTGGCCACTGGATTTGCGTATTGGCGCAGGCTTGGCGATCTGGATAGCGACAGAGGTGCCTTGGCCCACCCGGCGATGTAGATATCCCTCGGCTTCCAACTGAGCATAGGCGGCTTCGGCGGTAACCCGTGAGATGCTCAGATCGGCCGCCAGAACCCGCGAGGAGGGCAGGCGCTGGCCCGCGCTTAACGTGCCGCAATGGATCGCCGTGCGTAACGTATTACACACTCGCTCACGTAGCGTGCCCGTCGCGTTATCCACCTGTTGAAATAGCATCAGCAATACCTGAGACATAATCGGTCTTATTACCTTGGCAAAATGGGTCTCAACCATAAGACCAAAATCAGGCACTATTGTCATCAACCTTAAGGCACTGGAGTTGCACTATGAACGTCTCTTCACTGGTATTGGCTTTTCCCCCGGCAGCGGCAGCACAAAGCCTGGACTATCTGGCGGCTAAGCTCAGCTTTTACGCCGACTCGGCGGACGTGGCGGAAGATTTGCGCAATGGCGTCAGCGAGATTGTGGTGATCGATACCCGTGCCAGCGCGCTCTACTCCGCCGGGCATATTCCTGGAGCGCTGAGCTTTCCCCATCGCTTAATGGATGAAAGCAGTACCTCATCTCTCGATCGTGACAAGGTCTATGTCACCTACTGCGACGGTATCGGCTGTAACGGTTCCACCCAGGGGGCATACAAGTTGGCCAAGCTCGGTTTTCGGGTCAAAGAGCTGATTGGCGGGCTGGATTTCTGGCTACGCGATGGCCATCCGGTGGCCATCGGTGTTGAGCAGGGGACGATGCAGGGGCGGGGTAAAGCACCGGAGTGCGGCTGTTAAAACAGCGCCCACAGTACCAATGCCAATACGATAACGCCGACAACCAGCGCCAAAGGCTTACTGAATACCGACTGTAAAGGCTGCGGCAGGGCGGCGATTAGCGGGTTAAGCAATGGCTGTGGCTGTTGGACGTCACTGTGTAGCGACGGAGCGTGGCCAGTCTTGTCCAGACGGCGGGTAAACAGTTGCTGGATCACGTCGTTTAGCTGCGCGTGGGTCAACGGCGTATTGAGGTTGCCGTTAAAGCGGTGCTGGCAATAGTCATTGAGCTGTTGCTGCTCCTGTTGGTCTGCTGGCTGTTTCAATACCGCCAGCAGGTTTTGCAGCGTCGGCGCCGTTTGTGGGCTGAGCGCCAATTTCACCTGCATAAACTGACTGAGCAGTTGGAAGTGGCGTGCGGGCAACGGATCGTTGATTTTTACCCCGACCAGATCGAACAGTGCCTGCCAGAGTTTGGCCGTTGTCTCGCCGGTAGCCGCGCTGAGCTTGGTGACCTGCAGCTGCAAGTGCTGATGTTCCGCAGGCAGCAGCGAACGATCGCTGGTGGCCGTTTGTTGCGGGTGAGGGATTGTCAGTTCGCCGGTTTGCAGCAGGTTCAACACTTGCTGGAGCTGTGGGTGACTCAACTGGCTTAACACCGTATGGCCAAACTGCTGGCGGATAAAGTCGCTGACCGCTTGGCGGTTATTGCCTTGTGGCAACAGTTCGGTGAGCTGTTGCAGCAGTTGGCGGCTGGCATGGCTCTGTTGTGCCACGCCAAGGCGGTTTTGCAGTAGCTGCTCTGCCGGTTGGAAATGGCGCGCCAACAGTTCGCTGTGGTTATCCGCCCCTAATTCATGACGCAGCGTGGCCCAGATCTCGGCGGATTTGGCCGGGCTGAGGGCCATGATCTTGACGATCAGTTTTTCCAACTGGGTGCGTTGGGTTGGGGAGAGCGGCTGATCGTCGGCAGGGGGTATTTTGCCTGCGGTCGGAGGGTGATCGGCTGCGCCAGGAGCGCCAGGTCCACTTAATGGTTGCATATCACCAGTCCTTCGCAGTGTATAAAGTCGACATACCCGGCGAAAAGCACAGGCTTAATCGCTTATGATACCTGTAATTTCGTGCCATCAATACCGCCACCAGACATTTCTTTACAGGCCAATCGTTGCTTATCCTATTTACGCCGCTAAGATAGGCGCAGATACGGCATTGAGGGCGTGATGATAAATCGGCAGCGGATTGCAAAATGGTTTTTAACCCTGGCTTGCCTGGTGGTACTGACGTGCCTCACCCAGCGCATGGCGGGTTTGCATACCTTGCAATTAGCTCTTGGCCTGCCCACTGTCAGCGTTAGCCAATCCTCGGCCAGCGGTGATGAAGAGGCTACCACCACGACCCCTTGTGAGCTGAGTGCCAAATCGCTGTTGGCCTCTCCACCGGTGATGTTTGAAAACGTGCTGTTTGGCCTGGGGATGTTGCTGGTCCTGCTGGCTCCGATCATCGCTCCACGCCTGCCGTACCCTCCTGTACGCGTTATTTCCCCCCCCACCCTCAGGGTGCATCTGCGATTATGCGTGTTCCGTGAATGAGTTAATCCCTCGTCAAACCGAGTGACTAATTTATTTATGGAGAACAATTATGTGGAATATCATCAGGCTGGCGTTGGCTTGCCTGTTAGTGCTTTGGCTACCTGCAACACAGGCAGCGGATAGCGGCTGGCTGCAAAGCCCGCAGAACGATCATGCGCAAGTCAGGCTGCGTGCCGACACCAGCAACGGGGACGAAACCCGTGTGCTGCTCGCTGTTGAGCTGGAAAAAGGATGGAAAACCTACTGGCGCTCACCAGGGGAAGGCGGCATTGCGCCAGCAATCACCTGGCAGGGTAACCCACCACCGGCAACCTGGTTCTGGCCAACCCCGCAGCGCTTTGACGTGGCGGGGATTTCGACGCAGGGCTATCAGCAGCGGGTAACGCTGCCCATCGTGTTCAAGGGGGCTGTGCCACAGCAACTGGAGGGAAGGCTTACCTTATCCACCTGTAGCAACGTCTGCATCTTGACCGATTATCCGTTCAAACTGGATCTCACCACCCCGGCTGACCCAAAGTTCAATCACGACTTTGCTCAGGCGATGGGGCAGGTGCCGATTGCCAGCGGGTTGGTGGACAGCCTGCGTGCCGGTTATCGCAACGGTGAGTTGCAGATTATCGCGCAGCGTACCGCGGGCTGGCAACAGCCTGAGCTGTTCTTTGATACCTTGGCAGGAGCCGATCTGGGCAAGCCAACGGTCAGCAGTGATGGCGAGAGTCTGCAAGCGCGAGTTCCCGTGAGTGATGGTTGGGGAGACGCAGCACCGGATCTGCGCGGTAAACAGCTGCGGTTGGTTATCAGCGACGGTGGGATCGCTCAGGAGGCTACGCTGACCATTGGCGGGCCGCTTGCTTTACCGTCCACCGTGGCTTTCCCCTTATGGCAAGCGGTGTTGATGGCGCTAGCGGGCGGTTTCATTCTTAACCTGATGCCTTGTGTGCTGCCGGTGCTAGGGATGAAGCTAGGCTCCATCTTGCAGGTCGAGCAGCGCGATCGGCGTAGTGTGCGTTGGCAATTTCTGGCCTCTTCCTTGGGGATCGTGGTGTCCTTTATGGCGTTGGCCTTGCTGATGACGCTGTTGCGCCTGAGCAATCACGCGCTGGGCTGGGGTATCCAATTCCAAAACCCGTGGTTTATCGGCTTTATGGTGCTGGTGACGCTGCTGTTCAGCGCCAATCTGTTCGGCCTGTTCCACCTGCAACTCTCTTCCTCGTTGAATACCAAGCTGGCCACCCATAACGGGCGTGGCTTGAGCGGTCATTTCTGGCAGGGAGCGTTTGCCACGCTGCTGGCAACGCCTTGCTCGGCACCTTTCCTGGGAACGGCGGTGGCGTTTGCGTTGGCGGCTCCGTTGCCGGTGCTTTGGGGCATGTTTGTGGCACTGGGAATTGGCATGAGTCTGCCCTGGTTGCTGATTGCCGCCTGGCCTGCGCTGGCGTTACGCCTGCCACGTCCTGGCCGCTGGATGAACGGGATGAGGCTGGCGCTGGGCTTGCTAATGCTGGTTTCTTCGCTCTGGCTGCTTAGCCTGATGACCAACCATATCGGCGTGAGGCCGACTCTGATTGTCGGTGCCATCTTGCTGCTCGGTTTATTGCTGGCGGTGTGGCAACGGTTAGGTGCCCGGCCAGCGGGGATAGCGGCGGCCAGCGTGCTGGTGGTCGGTGGTTTGGCATTGCTGGTGGGATCGTTGACGGCCAACCAGTGGCGACAGCCGTTACACGACAACATCGCCTGGCAACCGCTTTCTGAACAGGCGATCGCACAGGCGCTGGCCGACAACAAACGGGTGTTTGTCGATGTGACCGCCGACTGGTGTGTGACCTGCAAGGCGAATAAATACAACGTGTTGCTGCGCGACGAGGTGCAAAAAGCACTCAGCGCCGAGGATGTGGTGGCGTTGCGCGGTGACTGGAGCCGCCCGTCGGAAAGCATCTCGACCTTCCTGCAACAGCGCGGCAGCGTTGCCGTTCCCTTTAACCAAATCTATGGCCCCGGCTCGCCAGACGGCGAAGTGTTGTCACCGCTGCTCACTCGCGAAGCCGTTCTGCAAGCCCTGTCTACTGCCAAAGGAAACCAATAATGAACAAGTTACTGATGTTACTGCTGCTGATTGTCACCCCGGTCTGGGCTGCGGCTCCTTTCACCGCCGAGCAGGAAGTGCGGATCAAAGAGCTGATCCGCGAAACGCTGGTCTCTAACCCGGATATTCTGGCAGAAGCGGTTAACGCCTGGCAGCAGCAAACCAACGACCAGCAAATCGGCCAGGCAATTGAGAAAAATAGCAAAATCCTGTTCGACGATCCCGCCAGCCCACGATTGGGGGCCAAGAATGCCAAGCTGACGCTGGTGGCTTTCACCGATTACAACTGCCCGTACTGTAAGCAGTTTGATCCGATGTTGGAGAAGATCGTCAACAAATATCCCGATGTGGCGCTGGTGGTGAAACTGCTGCCGTTCAAAGGGGAAAGCTCGATCGCCTCGTCGCGGGTGGCGTTAACGGCTTGGGAGCAGCATCCCGAACAGTTCTGGCCGTTGCATCAACGCCTGATGGCGAAAAAAGGCTTTCATGACAACGCCAGCATCGCCGCTGCTCAAGATAAAACCGGGGTTAAGCAGGTTGCACCGACTGAACAGAGTATGACCACGCTACGCACCAATATGCAGTTGGCGGAACAGTTTGGCGTGCAGGGAACGCCGGCCACCCTGATTGGCGATCAGATGCTGCCGGGCGCGGTGTCTTATGAGGATCTGGAAGCGTTAGTGAAGCAGCAATTGGCGAAGGTAAAAAATGGCTAGGTTGCGGCGCTGGGCGCGCGAACTGCTGATTTTGCTGTTGCTCGTGCTGGGCGTGACGTTCGCCATGGACTGGTGGCGGGCCCCGCAGGCTCCCTTGACCTTTGACCAACAAATGCTCGAAACCCTGGATGGAGAGCAGGTGTCGTTGGCGCAGCTCAGCCAGGATAAACCTTTGTTGGTCTATTTCTGGGCCAGTTGGTGTGGGGTTTGCCGCTTTACTACGCCTTACGTGGCCAAGCTGGTGGCAAACGGCGGTAACGTCATGACCGTGGCGCTGCGTTCGGGCAATGACCAGCAGGTTGAGCAGTGGTTGGCGGCTAAAAAGTTGCAACTGCCGGTGGTTAACGATGAGCAGGGCAAGCTATCGGCGCAGTGGCAGATTGGCGTAACGCCGACCATTGTGGTGATCTCTCAGGGTAAGGTGGTGCAGAGCACCACCGGCTGGACCAGCTATTGGGGCATGAAACTGCGGCTCTGGTGGGCCAGTATTTAGTCTCAATGGTTAAATAACATACCCGACCGTAGGGGCGCTGCATGCTGTGCCCTATTTTGCGGTAGTGACATTTAATTCCCCATAACCTCAACAATCGCCCGGCAAAGCCGGGCGATCCCTTCGGTAATCAGCTCCGGCGTATTGGCGGCAAAATTCAACCGCAAGCCATGTGAGCCGTGCTGCTCCTCAACATAAAAGCATTCGCCACGGGCAAAGGTGACACCCTGTTGCCAGGCTATTGGCATCAACGTGGTGGTGCTTACGGCAGGTGGCAATTCCAGCCAGATAAACAGCCCTCCCGCGGGGATGTCAAACCGACAGCCCGGCGGTAGGTGCTCGCTTAATGCAGCCACCATCGCATCACGGTGCTGGCGGTACATCCTTCCCGCCCGGCGCAGCTGCTTGTCGTAGCTGCCAACGGTGACAAAGGCGTCCAGCGCGCGCTGGATCAGATTGGAGCTGGTAAAGCTGTCGACGTGTTTGAGCCGTGAGAATTGCAGATACTGTTCGCTGTCTGCCACCAGATAACCGATGCGCATGCTGGGTAGCAGCATTTTGGAGAAGGTACTGACATAGATCACCGTGCCAGCGGGAGCCATGGCGCGCAGTGACGGCAGGCTTTTACCGTTGTAACGCAGATCGCCAACAAAATCGTCCTCCAGGATCACTATCCCAGCCTGCTGCGCCAACGCCAGCAAGCGGCTGCGGCGGGCTTCGCTCATACAGCGCCCGGTGGGGTTATTGAAATTGGGGATGGTGTAGATCATTTTGGGCTGATGCTGGGCGATCAGCTCCGGCAGTTGCTCAACGCACATACCGTGACGATCGCTGGGCACTGGAACAATGTTGATCTGGTGCAGGCGCAGCAGCCCCAGAGCTTCGGCATAGGTGGGCTCTTCGACAATCACCGTATCTCCTGGGCGTAATAGCGTCTGGAAAATCAGGCTGATGGCATGTTGCGAGCCGTTGGTGATCAGCACCTGTTCGGCACGGGTGGGGATACCTTGCGCGGTCAGGATCCGGCTCAGCGTGTCGCGCAGCGGGTAGTAACCACAATAATCACCATAGCTGAAGGCCTCTTCCGCATGACGGCTGAGGATCGACAGCAGGATCTTGCGGAACGCCTCAAGCGGGAACACCTTGGGACTACCGACGCCAGCGGCAAAGTTGATGATGTGCTCCGGCAAAGGAATATCCGGATAACCGTCCAGCCGCGACGTCGTGGTGGTGAAGCGATCCGCGGGGAATAGCTCGCTGGATGCTGGCCGTTGCTGCATGGGGGCTGGTTGCAGGTGGCGCACATAGGCACCGCTGCCACGCCGCTGTTGTAACAATCCTTTGGCCGTCAGTTCGGCGTAGGCACTTTCCACCGTCAGACGGCTGACCGAAAGCTCGGCGGCCAAGCTGCGCGTTGACGGCAATTTATCGCCATCGGCAAAGGTGCCGCCAAGAATGGCGCGACGTAGCGCTTCTTCGATCTGTAGATACAGCGGAATGTCCTGCTGACGATCCAGTGGAATGTGCATGAAATTGGCCCGGTCATAAAAGTCTACTTTCACTATATCCCAGAGTAACAAGGCTTGGCACCGATAAAAGTGGCCTGCATAACATCGTAGTAAAGTGGCTATGGTGGCAAAATCTGGCCGCGTTAAAATCTCCGCCAGATGATTAAGCGGTGGAATTTTGAGGGTGTTATGTCGTTACCGTCGGGTGTTGTTGCAGAACCAGTTGTGGTCAGTGGAGGGATCCTGCGGGGAACCAACCAGGGTTACGTGATCGCCATTATCAGCGCCATGCTGCTAGCCTTCACCGCCATCATCATCCGTGCGCTGACCGAGTATTACCATCTACCGACGTTTGTGCTGGCCTTCTGGCGTGCGGCCCTGGTGGCCCTGGTGTTGTTACCGTTATTGCTGCTGTTCAAACCGCAATGGGCCTATCTGCGTCGTGAACAGGTGCCGTTCTACGCGGGTTACGGTTTGCTGTTGGCGTTGTTTAACAGCTTATGGACGCTGTCGGTGGCGCTCAATGGCGCCTCGGTGGCGACTATTTTGACCTATTGCTCGGTCGGTTTTACCGTGTTCCTGGGCTGGATGATGTACAACGAACGCCTCAGCCTGCGCGAGTTGTTGGTGATTGTGGTTAGTCTGGGCGGCTGCTTCCTGGTCAGCAACGGCGACAGTATGGGCAACAGCCGTTTTGACCTGTTGGGGCTGATGGTCGGCATGCTGTCCGGCATTGGTTACACCCTGTATACCCTCGGCGGGCGTATCGCCAGCGAGCGGCGTTACCCGGTGTGGAATACCATCCTGTACGTATTTGGTTTTTCCGCCGTGTACCAATGGTTGTTCAACACCTTGCTGACGTTGTTCCCCTTGGCGGCATTTCATGGCATGGCGGGGGACCTGTGGTTTCTGTCCCAGGGAGTTCAAGGCATTCAGTGGAGTGGCTGGCTGTTGCTGCTCACGCTGGCCGCCGGGCCAACGCTGCTGGGATTTGGCCTGTACAATATCAGCCTGAAAACCCTGCCGCTGGCGGTGGCCAACCTGATCCTGTCGCTGGAGCTGGTATTTACCGCGGTCATTGCCTATTTCCTGTTGGGGGAAAACATGAACCAGTTACAGCTACTGGGTAGCGCGTTGGTGATGGGCGGGGTGTTGATGCTGAGAAAAGCCAAGTAGGCTTGGTTTTCTGCGCCAGTTTGTTACCATTGGCCGCGAAACAACAGGGTGCACACAGCAAATGATGATTAATCCAAGGTTAAAACGAGCGCTTATCGCTTGATTGGGCAGTGTTTTTGAACGGAAAACGCTGCCACTGACACTACGTTCCGTGGCTCTTGCAATAAATTAAGAGAAGAAGCCATGACTGAGAAACACTGGTCACAAGTAGAATTACTCCACCAGACGGTAACCAACCCCAATATCCTGATCAAGGGAACCCACAGTTATTACAGCCATTGCTGGGATGACAGCTTTGAACGTTCCGTGGTGCGCTATTTGCACGGCGATGCGGTCAGCCAACAGTGGGAGCCCCTGGGGCAGCTAGACAGGTTGCACATTGGCGATTATGTCTGTATTGGTGCCGAAGCGGTGATCCTGATGGGCGGGAATCATACCCATCGTATTGATTGGCTGAGCCTGTATCCCTTTATGGAAACCATCCAGGCGTCTTATTTGCCTAAAGGTGATACCAGCCTTGGCGACGGATGCTGGATCGGGATGCGGGCCATGCTGATGCCTGGCGTGACGATTGGCGAAGGGGCGATAGTTGCCGCCGGTAGCGTGGTGACTGCGGATGTAGAACCCTACGCTATCGTTGGCGGTAATCCGGCCCGGATGATTAAACGGCGGTTCTCTGCGGAGACAATCGAGCGTTTACTCGCGTTGCAGATTTACGATTTGCCCGCCGAGGCGTTCGCCAGCATCCAGCCCTTGTTGACCAGCGATGATATTACGGCCTTGGAGCAGGCTGTTGAGGTTATACGCCAATAATAAGTCGGGCGGGTTAACCCCGCCCGATGTTCAACCAGCTCACAATATCGGGGCGCTGCATGCAGCGCCCTTTGTGCATTACTCAACTTCTGTCGCTTCCCCAGTGATACGGCGGTGCTTGCGGAGTTTGCGCAGCAGTGGGGGTAACACCAACACCGCGACGGCCAGCACCAACAGGCATTGGGCAATGGCACTGCTCCACAGAATGTCAAAGTTCCCGTTGCTGATGGACAACGCTCGGCGCAGGTTTTGCTCCAGCATTTCCCCCAACACAAATCCCAGGATCAGCGGCGACATCGGGAAGTGCATTTTGCGCAGGATATAGCCAAACACGCCTAGCCCCACCATTAGTAGCAAATCGAAGGTGGTGCTGTGCACCGCATAGACCCCAACGGCGGAAACGGCGGCGATCGCCGGTACCAGGAACCACAGCGGCACGGTCAGCATGCGGGTGAACAGGCCAATAAGCGGGATGTTCATGATCAACAGCATCACGTTGGCGATCAGCAGCGCGGCAATCAGCCCCCAAACGATATCCGGCTGTTCGGTGAACATTGCCGGGCCAGGGGTGATGTTATACAGCGTCAATGCTCCCATCATCACCGCCGTAGTGCCTGAACCCGGTACGCCCAGGGTCAGCATTGGGATAAATGAACCGCAGGCGGAAGCGTTATTGGCGGCCTCCGGCGCGGCGACGCCACGAATATCCCCTTTGCCAAACGACTCGCTGTTACCGCTGATGCGCTTCTCCGTCATATAAGTAAGCGCACTGGCAATGGTCGCTCCGGCACCTGGCAGAATACCGACGAAGAAACCGACAAAGGAGGATCGAAGGGTTGGGCCAACGCACTCGGCAGCTTCTTTACGGTTAAACAGCATACGGCCGGTTTTGCGGATCAGCTTTTGGCCCGTGCTGGTGCTTTCCAGCATCAGCAAGATCTCGCTGACCGAGAACAGCCCGATCACCACCACAATAAACTGAATGCCGTCGGAGAGGTGCACGCTGTCGAAGGTGAAGCGATACACGCCGGTATTGGCGTCCACCCCCACCGTAGCCAGCCCCAGACCAATCAGGGCCGCCAGCAGGGATTTCAACGGGTTCTGGCTCATCATGCTGCCAAGGCAGGCAATGGCAAACACCATCAGGGCAAAGTATTCTGCCGGGCCAAACGCCAGCGACCAGCGGGCCAGCATCGGGGCGAACAGAATAATGCCGATAATGGCGACCAGCGAGCCGGTGAAAGAGCTGACGGCGGAGATCGACAGGGCAACTCCTGCACGGCCTTGTTGGGCCATCGGGTAGCCATCCAGCGCGGTCATGATTGCGGCGGCATCCCCCGGGACGTTGAGCAGGATCGAAGAGATCCGCCCGCCGTATTCACAACCGATATACACCGTGGCCAGCAGGATCAGGGCCGACTCGGCGGGCAACTTCAAGGCGAAAGCCAGCGGTAAGAGGATCGCCACGCCGTTGATCGGGCCAAGGCCCGGCAGCAGCCCGACTATGGTGCCTACGAAGCAGCCGATCAGGGCAATCATCAGGTTCTGGGGCAGCAGTGCCACTTCGAACCCTTGTGATAAATACATCCAGGTTTCCATTATCGCTCCCGTTAGCTCAGCCAAACGCCGAGTGGCAGTGTGACATCCAGTAAATAATCAAAGGCGTAGAACAGCGCAACGCCCATCACGATGCCGGAAATCAATGCGGCCTTGATGCTGGCCTGGAACAACAGACCAATGCTGAACGTCAGCAGGGCCGTTGCCAGCGGAAAACCAAGCCACTCGAATCCCCAGGCGTACAGCACCAGAGTAATCACCAGTACCAGCAGACGTTGCAGCACTTTGTGATGCGGCCACTCGACTAATTGTGGCCGACGTAACAGCAGCAAGGCGGCACACAGGGCCATCAGGCTCAGGATGGCCAAAGGGAAGGGGCGTGGCCCCAAAGGTTCGTAACTGTATTCGCTCTGGATGCCCCAACCGAGAAACAGGCCGCCGCCGCACAGCAGTAACCACAGAGCAGCAAAAATACGATCGCTCATGCCAATTCCCCCGGTTATTTGGCCAGCCCGAACGCTTTGGCCTGTTCACGATACTGGGTAACCTGATTTTTCACGTAGGTATCCAGCTCCTTGCCGGTCAGGTTGAATTCAAACAGGCCACGTAGATCGCGCTGTTGTTTGAACTCCTCGGTTGCCGTCATGGTTTTGAAGGTGTCGATCCACCACTGATACTCGGCCTCGCTGACCTTTGGGCCAAGGTAGAAACCGCGGATGATCGGCCACACCAGATTGAACCCCTGCTCCTTGGCGGTAGGGACGTTTGCCAGCTCTCCCGGCAGGCGCTCTTCGGCATACACTGCCAGCACACGCAGCTTATCTCCCTTCAGGTAAGGCACCATCTCGCTCAGATCGCCGGAGACCGCCTGAATGTGATTACCCAGCAGCGCGGTAACCGGTTCGCCGCCCCCTTCAAACGCCACATAGCGCATCTTGTGGGGATCTACGCCAACTTCACGGGCCAGCAAGGCGGTTTTCATCCAGTCCTGGCTGCCAATGGAAGCTCCAGCACCAAATACCACGCTGTTCGGGTCTTTTTGGAAGGCTGTCATCAAGTCTTTCAGCGTCTTGTAGGGCGAGTCGGCGCGTACGGCGATCATGCCGTAATCGGTGCCCACTGCCGCCAGCCACTTCACATCATCCACGTTGTAGCGGCCAAACTTGCCTTGCGACAGGTTCAGCAGGGAACCGCCAGAGAACGCCACCACGGTGCCAAATTCGGCTGGCCGCTGGGCAACGATGGCGTTATAGGCAACGGCTCCCACGCCGCCGGGCATATAGGTGACGCGCATCGGCTTATCGATAGCCTTGGTTTCTTGCAACGAGACCTGAATCAGTTTGCAGGTGAGATCGAAACCTCCGCCGGGTTTGGCCGGGGCGATACATTCGGTGCGTTTTGGCGCTTCCACGGCGAACGCCTGGTTGGCGGCGAACAGCAGAACAGTGGCGGTAAGCGTACGGGTAATTATTGTTTTCATGACGTTTCCCCATCGGTTTTGTTTCAGTTTGTGAGAATCCCCGCTGACACGGGGTTGCCAAATTGTTAAAACATAAACCTTTCATTTACCTTTCAGCGACCGGGAAAGTTTACAGGATGTGATATGCGTCTCTTGTTAGTGGAAGATCACCCCGAGCTGGCTCATTGGTTGCAGAAAGCCCTTACCGGCCTTGGGTTTGCGGTGGATGTGGCGATAGACGGCGTGGCGGCAGACCATCTGTTATTGCATGAAAGCTATGCGCTGGTGGTGCTCGATGTTGCACTGCCCCGGCTCAACGGGCTGGAGCTGTTGGCGCGGTTGCGTAAGCGTGGGCAGACTCTGCCAGTATTGCTATTGACGGCCCGCACCGAGGTGGCCGATCGGGTTAAAGGGTTGAATCTTGGGGCTGACGATTACCTCACCAAGCCCTTTGAACTGGATGAATTGGAGGCACGCATCCGGGCGTTGCTGCGCCGCAGCGTTGGCGTGACGCAACAGGCATTGCAATACGGTTTATTGACCTATCACGACGAGGGCTACTTCTTGTTGGCGGAGAAACCTCTGTCGTTAACTCCCCGTGAGCTGGCGGTGTTGACCACCTTGATGCATCGCCGTGGCCGCCCGGTCGCCAAGCAGCAATTGTTTGAGCAGGTGTTTACGCTGTCAGACGAGGCTAATCCCGAAAGCATCGAACTTTACGTCCATCGCGTGCGTAAGAAACTCCAGGGGAGCAACGTGGCGATCGTGACGTTGCGGGGCCTGGGCTACAGCCTGGAGCTGTGCGATGAGGTGGTTTAAAGCACCGCGTTCGTTGTTCTATCAGTTGCTGCTGTTCTTTGGTTTACCGCTGCTGGTATTGGGTGGGATCTCAATCTACACCCACTATTTCAGCGCGATGAGTGCGGCGACGATGGCCTACGATCGCACCTTATTGGCGTCGGCCCGCACGGTGGCGGAGCGGCTGGTGGTACGTAATCAGCGCCTGGAGGTAGATGTGCCTTATGTGGTGCTGGACAGCTTCGAGCGCAATATGAACGACCGGCTGTACTATCAGGTAATTTCCCCCGAGGGACGGAATATTTCGGGCTATAACGATTTGCCCAAGATGCCACCTTATATTCCTCGCTCCAACCTCTATCCGGCCCTGGTGCATTTTTACGATGCGCACTATCGCGGGCAGCCAATCCGCGTGGCGGCGCTGTTCCAGCCGGTGAATGAGGGCGGGGTGATGGGGATGGCGACCATTCTGGTGGCGGAGACGTTAGAGTCGCGGCGCTATCTGGCGCGGCAGATGCTGCTGGCAGCGCTGCTCAGCCAGGGGACAGTGGTGGTATTGACGCTCACTCTGGCTTACGTCCTGCTGAAAAAGCTGCTGCAACCGTTGCGTAAGCTGTCCAGCATGATGCTGCGGCGCGATCCGGGGGAACTGACGCCTTTGCCGATGGTGCTGCCCTGGTCGGAAATGCAGCCGCTGCTGCTGGCATTCAACCGCTATATTGAGCGGCTGCGGTTGATGGTGGCGCGTCAGGAACGCTTTAGTGCCGATGCCTCCCACCAGCTACGTACGCCGCTCACGGTTTTGAAAACCCAGGTGGGGGTGGCATTGGCCAGCGAACGGCCCGAGCAATGGCGTGAGAGTCTGGAAGGGATGAGCGCCACCCTGGACAGTACCGTCGCGTTGACCGATCGCCTGCTATACCTCTCGCGGCTGAAGGCGCACGAGCATCAGGCCGAGCGTAAGTTGCAGCCGGTTAATCTGGCGCAGGTGTTACGCGACGCCTGTTTTTCGCGCCTGCCGCAGGCTCGCAGCAAGCGGATCGATCTTGGCTACGAAGGAGCGGGAGTGTGTTGGGTGGGCGGTGAGGCGTTGCTGTTGGCGGAGCTTTGCGCCAACCTGCTGGATAACGCACTGAAATACACGCCAGCCAAGGGGATTGTGACCGCCCGTTTATTGATGGTAGATGGGCAGGGGCTGTTAGAGATAGAAGACAGCGGGCCAGGCATTGCGCAGGATCAGACGGTCGCTGCGCTGCAACCGTTTCGTCGGTTGGATAACGTTGGCGATCAGCCTGGGGCTGGGTTGGGACTGGCATTGGTTAAAGATATTACCGCTTATCACGGCACCCGCCCGGAACTGCTGAGTTCTGACGCACTAGGCGGTCTGTTGGTGCGGGTACGTTTTAAGCTGTTGGGGTGAAAGGGGGCGTATTTCCCCCTCAGTCTTACGGTGTTACGGTGCTTTTTCTACGCCCTAACGGCGTGCGCAGGCGCTGCGACAGGATCACCCCCAGCAGAGCGACACCGCCGCCAATCAGATGGTAGCTATGCAACTGTTCATGCAGGAACAGGACCGCAATTATCGCGGTGAACACCGGTGCCAGGTTCATAAAGATCGACGCCTTGTTGGCCCCCAGGCGCATTACCCCCTGGATCCACAGGAACGGCGCGGCAATCGACGCGGGAATACCGGCAAACAGCACCAGTGGGATGTTCTGGCTGGTAAGCTGCACGTCTTGTGCCATCAGGAAGTTCGGCAACAGCAGTACCACGCCAAACACGATCTGCACATACAGCGACTGCCAGTTGGGCAACGGGATCGCCCAGCGTTTGGTCAACACGCCGTATAGCGCGTAGGAGGCCGAAGCGGCGAACATCATCAGCTCACCTTTGCCGATGCCGTGTTGCAGCAGCAGCCCCGGTTGCCCCGCGCTAACCAGCCACACCAGCCCGCCCAGAGACAGGGTACTGCCCAGTGCGATACCCACGGTGGGGGCAACGCGCAGGACAAAGATACCGATTAACACCGTCAACAGCGGGATCAGGGAGTTGAGGATGCCCATAAACAGCGCGCTGACGCTATGTGCGGCGTAATAGGCCAGGCTTTGATACAGCACCATCCCCAGCAGGCCGAGGATCATCAGCTTCCACCAGTTGGCGCGAATGGCTGGCCAATTGCGGAGCGCTCCCGGCAGCACGAAAGGGGTGAGCACGATCAGCGCCAATGCCCAGCGATAGAAGGAGATGGCCGCCGGATCGATGGCGGTTGCCGATACTTTACTGACTACGGCGTTAATCGACCAGATCAGCACCGCCAGCAGGGGAAAGAGCACGTTCATGATAATAATTCTCAACAACGAATAACATGCTGGCTAGTCTACCCGTGTCCGGTTTATTATATATAGTCAAAATCAGACAGCATTTCGCGAAATCAAGACAACTTCATCATGGCCGAAACCCGTAATTATCCCACCGCAGACGTCGCTGCTCCGCGCACGCTGTTTTTTCGCTGCGAAGAAACCAATGCGGATACCGAATATCTGCCGCACAGCCACGACTGGGGGCAGCTGATCTGCGTCAAAACCGGGGTGATCGCGCTGAATATTGCCGGGCAGCGCTTTTTGGCCCCACCGGAGTTTGCCGTCTGGCTGCCGCCGGGGATGGAGCATTCCAGCCATAACCGCAAACCTGTGCTGTTCCGCACCATCAATATCGCCAAATCCTTGTGCGCCGGGTTGCCAGAAGAGGCCTGTTTGATCAACGTATCGCCGGTGTTCAGCGCCATTGTAGAAGATTGCCTTGGGCGCAAAATGCTGGAGCCCACTAGCGAGGAGGATCTGCGTCTTTGCCGGGTGCTGATCGACCAACTGCGGATTTCCCCGGTTCAACAGACCTACCTGCCGACCTCACAAGATAAGTTTTTGGGGCCAGTGTTACAGGCGCTGGAGCGTTGTCCTGCGGATAACACCTCATTGGCGGTGTGGGCCAGCAAGGTGTATACCACCGAACGGACGCTTTCGCGCCGTTGCCAGCAGGAACTGGGCATGTCGTTTAGCGAGTGGCGGCAGCGCCTGCGCTTTTTACATGCGCTTTCCCTGCTGGAGCAGGGGAAAACCGTGCAGGATGTGGCTTTAGATGTAGGCTATAGCTCGGCTTCCGCGTTTATTGTGATGTTCCAGCAGATCGCCGGCACCACGCCAGAACGTTTCCGCCGGGCATGATAATCCCGACACGACATCAACTGGCCCAGGTTACGTCGAACCGAACGTTCACATCACCACTCCAGGTGCCCGCCGGCAAGGTGCTGAAGTCGGTCACCGGGGTCGTGCCATCAGCCGTCGCACCGATGATATTGAAATCGAAGTGGTCTTGCGCACTGCGGCGACCAGGCTGCTTGTCAGCGTTGGCAAGTTTACTCAGGTTACCGCCTGACATACCGGTAGAGGTATCTATCAGGGTGGTTTGAGCGGTTTTTGTTATCGCAGCGCCGTGATGTTTAACTCCCACTTCCAGGGTAGACCCGGAGGTGCCCAACTGAGTCAGGGTATTGGAAACCAGTTTGGCGGTCAGTTTAATTGCGGTTCCTTCGCCTTCGAGAGCCACGTCGAACACGCCTTGCTGGCTGTTGAAGCGCTTGACGCCTTCAGCATATTGGAAATACAGGTTGCCAATGGGCGTAACGACCAATTGGCTGGCGGAGTCTTTCACCGCTATCGCAGGCCAGGTGGCTAATGCTTGTGTAGTCACGTTTTCAGCCTGAGCGCTACCAACGGCTGTGAGTGTTGCAACGATCGCCAGAACAAGTGTCGCTTTTTTCATGGTTAACGCCCTTGATTTTCGATTTGTTTCTGCCCGTTAGCCGGTCGCTAACGCGAGAGTTCGCCTCCTTGCGTGATAATTATCGGAAAGAACTCAATAAAGCTTAGAAGAAAAACATCGTTATTTCACCGGGCATAACAAGCTTGGGTTTCCGAGCCATTCGGTGGCACACTATTTTGTAGTTACTGCTTACCTATACCCGTCGGAGAGTGACGTGAAGATACTGGTTGATGAAAATATGCCCTATGCGGTGGATCTATTTAGCCGTTTGGGGGAAGTGCAGGCCGTGCCTGGTCGCCCGATCCCAACCGATGCGCTGGCCGGAGCCGACGCCTTGATGGTGCGTTCGGTGACCAAAGTGAATCAGGAACTGTTGGCTGGCACCAAGATCGGTTTTGTTGGCACCGCTACGGCGGGGACCGACCATGTGGACGAGGCGTGGTTGCAACAGGCGGGGATTGGTTTCTCGGCCGCGCCTGGTTGTAATGCCATTGCGGTGGTGGAGTATGTGCTTTCGTCATTAATGCTGTTGGCGGAGCGCGATGGCTTCTCTTTGCGTGATAAAACCGTTGGGATAGTGGGTGTCGGCAATGTTGGCTCCCGGCTGGATGCTCGCCTGAAAGCCATGGGCGTGCGTACGCTGTTGTGCGATCCACCACGCGCCGATCGTGGGGACAGCGGCGAATTCTGGCCGTTGGAAAAGCTGGTGGCAGAGGCCGACGTGCTGACGTTCCATACCCCGTTGAACAAGACTGGCCCGTATAAATCGTTGCATCTGGCCAACGCGGATCTGCTGGATGCTTTGCCCGACGATCGCATTCTGATCAACGCCTGCCGGGGTGCCGTGGTACATAACGCCGCGTTGCTTAACGTATTGGAGCGGGGTAAGCGATTGAGTACGGTACTGGACGTGTGGGAGCCAGAGCCGGATCTCAGCGTGCCGTTGCTAGATAGGGTGGATATCGGTACCGCCCATATCGCCGGTTACACGCTGGAAGGTAAGGCGCGCGGCACCACGCAGGTGTTTGAAGCCTTTGCCCAGCATCTGGGGCAGCCGCAAGCTATCGAGCTGGCCTCTCTGCTGCCGGTGCCGGAGTTCAGCGAAATCCGCCTCAATGGGCCGCTGGACGAAGGCAAGTTAAAACGATTGATGCACTTGGTGTATGATGTGCGCCGCGATGATGCGCCGCTGCGGCAAGTTGCCGGGCTGCCGGGTGAGTTCGATCGCCTGCGCAAGCATTATCAGGAACGCCGGGAATGGTCTTCACTGCGGGTGCAGTGCGATGACAGCGCCAGTGCGGAACTCTTGCACAAACTGGGCTTCGGCGTCCTGTAAAGGACAACGCGTAAGGTTGCCTTAAGCAATAAGCGGTAAAGTTTATCGGGCGGTGACTGCATCGCCCGTTTTGCATTTGAATCAAATACTCTGGAGAAACCCAATGTCTGACGGCTGGAATATCGCTGTGCTCGGTGCCACTGGCGCAGTAGGTGAAGCGTTGCTGGAATTGCTACAGGAACGCCAGTTCCCGGTGGGTGAACTCTTTCCTTTAGCCAGCGAACGCAGTGCTGGTGCGACGGTGCGTTTCAATGGCAAATCTTTGCTGGTGGAAAACGTAGAAGAATTCGACTGGTCGCAGGCACAACTGGCGTTTTTTGTGGCCGGTAGCGAAGCTGCGGCCCGTTACGCTGATGATGCGGGCAACATGGGCTGCCTGGTGATCGACACCAGCGGCCATTTTGCACTTGAGCCGGACGTGCCGTTGGTGGTGCCAGGCGTTAACCCACAGGTGCTGGCGGATTACCGCAACCGCAATATTGTGGCGGTTGCCGACAGCATGGTGAGCCAGCTGTTGACGGCGATTAAGCCGCTGACCGAACAGGCTGGGCTTTCCCGCTTGCACGTCACCACGCTGATGTCAGTTTCGGCTCGCGGCAAGGTTGCCGTGGACGCTCTGGCTGGCCAGAGTGCGCGTCTGCTGAACGGCATCCCCGCAGAGCCGGGCGTGTTCGCCAAGCAGTTGGCGTTTAACCTGCTGCCATTGATGACCGATGAGCAGGGCAGCGTGCGCGAAGAGCGTCTGATTGTCGATCAGGTGCGTAAAGTGTTGCAGGATGAAGGGCTGCCGATTTCGGTAAGCTGCGTTCAGTCGCCGGTGTTCTACGGCCACGCGCAAGTGGTGCATCTGGAAGCGCTGCGCCCAATAGCGGCAGAGGAAGCTCGCCACGAGCTGGAGCAGGCTGAAGATATCCAACTGAGCGAAGAAGATGATTATCCGACTCAGGTTACCGAAGCTTCCGGCAGCGATATGCTGAGCATTGGCTGTCTGCGCAATGATTACGGTATCCCCGAGATGCTGCAGTTCTGGTCGGTGGCCGATAACGTGCGCTTTGGCGGCGCGTTGATGGCGATCGAAACCGCAGAACGGCTGTTGCAGGAGCAGATGTACTGATGTCCGAGGTGGAGTTGCCAACCCAGCCAATGCTGAAAATTGCGCTGGGGATTGAGTATGACGGCAGCCGTTATTACGGCTGGCAGCGTCAGCAAGAGGTTACCAGCGTCCAGGCCTGCCTGGAAAAAGCGTTAAGCAAGGTGGCGGATGCGCCGATCGGCGTATTCTGCGCCGGGCGAACCGATGCCGGGGTGCATGCCACTGGGCAGGTGGTGCATTTCGAAACCGCCGCACA
This sequence comes from Serratia sp. T13T92, assembly GCF_047530105.1. Taxonomy (NCBI): domain Bacteria; kingdom Pseudomonadati; phylum Pseudomonadota; class Gammaproteobacteria; order Enterobacterales; family Yersiniaceae; genus Serratia; species Serratia sp. T13T92. The sequence goes on from NZ_JBLJAK010000010.1 coordinate 103,457, forward strand.
GCGTAAAGACGCCGCCTGGACGATGGGGGTGAATAGCCATTTGCCACCGGATATCGCGGTACGCTGGGTCAAAGAGGTCAGCAGCGATTTTCATGCTCGCTTCAGCGCCACCGCGCGGCGTTATCGCTACATTATTTATAATCACCGCTATCGCCCGGCGGTCTTGCAGCAGGGGGTGACGCATTTTTATCATCCGCTGGACGCCGATCGCATGCATCGTGCCGCGCAGGCTTTGCTGGGGGAAAACGACTTTACCTCATTCCGGGCGGTGCAATGCCAGTCACGCACGCCGTGGCGAAACGTAAAACACGTTAAGGTTTCGCGCTATGGCGAATATATCGTGGTAGATATAAAGGCCAACGCCTTTGTCCATCATATGGTGCGCAACATTGTTGGCAGCCTGATGGAGATTGGCTGTGGCAATCAGGATGAGAACTGGATGGGCGAGCTGTTGGCGCTCAAAGATCGCAGCCTGGCGGCCGCAACCGCACGGGCTGAAGGTCTGTATCTGGTCGCGGTTGATTATCCAGAGTCGTTTGCCTTACCCCGGCCACCGATGGGGCCGCTGTTTTTAGCTGACGATTAACTGGCAGGCTGGCAGATTAATACGTTATTTATGGGTGCCAACGCCGGGTGAGAGAGACACCCGGTCAATTGAGAGTGTTTATGGACATCATCAAGTTTCTGATTGATTTTATTTTGCATATTGATGTGCACCTGGCAGAACTGGTCGCGCAATACGGTATGTGGGTTTACGGTATTCTGTTCCTGATCCTGTTTTGTGAAACCGGGCTGGTGGTGACGCCGTTCCTGCCGGGGGATTCTCTGCTGTTTGTCGCCGGTGCGCTGGCCGCGTTGCCTTCCAACGATCTCAACGTGCATACCATGGTGGCGTTGATGGTGATTGCGGCGGTGATTGGCGATGCCGTCAACTACACTATTGGTCGGCTGTTCGGCGAAAAGCTGTTCAGCAACCCGAACTCGAAAATTTTCCGTCGTAGCTATCTGGACAAAACCCACCAGTTCTACGAAAAACACGGCGGAAAAACCATTATTCTGGCGCGATTTGTGCCGATCGTGCGCACCTTTGCGCCGTTCGTGGCCGGTATGGGGCATATGTCCTATCGCCACTTTGCTGCCTATAACGTGATTGGTGCGCTACTTTGGGTGCTGCTGTTCACTTATGCTGGCTACCTGTTTGGCGACTTGCCGATCGTGCAGGAAAACTTGAAGTTGTTGATTGTTGGCATCATCCTGGTTTCAATTCTGCCGGGCATTATTGAAATCTGGCGCCATAAACGCGCGGCTGCCCGCCAACAAAAACAGTAAAAACACCGCTTAACCCGTCGGTTCGACCAGTTTTTTGTCCACACAATCGGGCCGATATGGTTTAATGAGCGACATTTATGGTCTGTTCCCGCGAACGACCCTGAAGCCAATGCCCTGGTAGCGCCCTGTTGCGCTTAGCTCGGCATTTTTGCATGGGGTGTGTTTCGGGAGGATTGTTAAGGCATGAACAGCGGACGGGTGTCTGCCAGGTTCAAACAGAAAGGTCATCGATGAGCTGGATTGAACGAATTCTCAACAAAAGCAATGTTACGCAAACCCGTAAGGTGAGCATTCCTGAAGGGGTCTGGACCAAATGCGATAGCTGTGGTCAGGTCCTTTACCGTGCCGAATTGGAGCGTAACCTTGAGGTCTGCCCCAAGTGCGACCACCACATGCGCATGTCAGCCCGTATGCGTCTGCATACCTTGCTGGATGAAGGCAGTGAAGTGGAACTGGGGAGCGAACTGGAGCCGAAAGACGTTCTGAAGTTCAAGGATTCCAAAAAGTACAAAGATCGTCTGGTTGCCGCACAGAAAGCAACCGGCGAGAAAGACGCGCTGGTGGTGATGAAGGGCACGCTGTATGGCATGCCGATCGTTGCAGCCTCCTTCGAATTCGCCTTTATCGGCGGTTCGATGTCTTCTGTAGTCGGTGCGCGCTTTGTGCGTGCGGTTGAACAGGCGTTGGAAGATAACTGCCCGCTGGTGTGTTTCTCTGCCAGTGGCGGTGCGCGTATGCAGGAAGCGCTGATGTCGCTGATGCAGATGGCGAAAACCAGCGCCGCGTTGGCCAAGCTGCAAGAGCGTGGCCTGCCGTATATTTCGGTACTGACCGATCCGACCATGGGTGGCGTGTCCGCCAGCCTGGCGATGCTGGGCGATATCAACATTGCCGAGCCAAAAGCGCTGATCGGCTTTGCCGGGCCACGGGTTATCGAACAAACCGTACGTGAAAAACTGCCGCCGGGCTTCCAGCGCAGCGAGTTCCTGATTGAAAAGGGCGCTGTCGACATGATCGTGCGCCGTCCGGTGATGCGTCAGACCCTGGCCAGCATTCTGTCCAAGCTGACCAACCAGCCGCAGCCGCATTTCGATGAGGCCGCGCCGGTCATCGCTCAGGAAAATCAGGCCGACGCCTGAGGAGCAGACAAAGACCCGGTATAGGTGCAAGCCTGCGCCGGGTTCCGCCGCCATTTTGTGGCTAAGTTGCGGCGGGAAACGAAGAGCATCGCTTTTGACGTCGTCAGGGCGATGTGTCTTACGGATTTATGAACCCAAAGTCAGTGATGGGACTCATGCAAAACCACCAAATTCCCCAAGCCACGTCGCCATTGAGCTCGTGGCTTTACTATCTGGAACGTCTGCATAGCCAGGCGATCGAACTCGGCCTGGAGCGTGTGCAACACGTTGCGGCGCACCTTGACCTTCTCACTCCTGCTCCTACGGTATTTACCGTTGCCGGTACTAACGGCAAAGGCACCACCTGCCGCACGTTAGAGGCCATTTTGCTGGCTGCCGGGCTGCGGGTCGGGGTTTACAGTTCACCGCATCTGGTGCGTTACACCGAACGGGTGCGCATACAGGGTGAAGAGCTGAGTGAGACTGAACACAGCCGCTCCTTTGCCGCGATTGAAGCTGGCCGGGGGGAAACCTCGCTGACCTATTTCGAATTTGGCACCCTTTCGGCGTTACAGCTGTTTAAGCAGGCCAGGCTCGACGTAGTGATCCTGGAAGTCGGCCTGGGGGGGCGTCTGGACGCGACCAATATCGTTGAGCCAAGCGTCGCCGTGGTGACCAGCATTGCCTTGGATCACACCGATTGGCTAGGCCACGATCGTGAAAGCATCGGCCGCGAGAAGGCGGGGATATTCCGTGGCGGCAAGCCTGCCGTAGTGGGTGAGCCGGATATGCCACATAGCATCCAGCAGGTAGCGGAAGATCTCAACGCTCAACTGTACCGCCGTGATGAAGCCTGGTCGTTCAGCGAACAGGGCGAACGCTGGCAATGGGAAGGGGGCGGCACACGCCTGACCGATCTCCCTATGCCTAACGTCCCCTTGGCAAACGCGGCGACGGCATTGGCTGCGCTGCACTATTCGGCGCTGGAAATCGACGAGAAGGCGATTTTTGCCGGTCTACAGCAGGCCGCTTTGCCAGGGCGTTTTCAGATCGTGCAGCAGAACCCGCAGTTGATCCTGGACGTTGCCCACAACCCTCATGCTGCGGCCTATCTGGCTGGGCGATTGGCGAAACTCCCCCGCAATGGCGGTGTGGTTCGCGCGGTGGTGGGGATGCTGTCGGACAAAGACATTGCCGGTACGTTGGCCTGCCTGAGCGAACAGGTGGACGAGTGGTACTGCGCGCCGCTGGAAGGCCCGCGCGGGGCCAGCGTTGAGCTGCTGGCACAGTATTTAACGGAACCACGCAAGTTTGCCGATGTCGAAACTGCCTGGCGTCAGGCTATGCAGGACGCGGATATTCAGGATATTGTGATCGTCTGTGGGTCTTTCCACACTGTTGCCCACGTGATGGCGGCGTTAGACGAGAGGCGGGGAGTGTGAGTGGCAAGTAAATTTCAGAATCGACTGGTTGGAACCGTGATTTTGGTTGCCCTGGGGGTAATTGTCCTGCCGGGGCTGCTTGACGGCAAAAAGAAGCATTATGAGGATGAGTTTGCGGCGATCCCGTTGGTGCCCAAACCGGGGGATGCTCATGAAATCGACGTGATCCCACCGGCCAATCAGGCGCTACCTTCGGTTCCACCGGAGGGGGCTGGTGCTTTGGTTGAGCAGCAGCAGGCCGCCGCCGAGGCTTCCGCCCAGCAGGCGGCTAATCAAACGACTCAACCGCAGCAGCCTGCGGTTGTTGCTCCGCCACCTATCGAAACCAAACCGGTTCAGCCAACCAAACCCAAGCCTGTGGAATCTAAACCGGTAGAAGTGAAGCCGGTGGAAGTGAAACCTAAGCCAGTGCCAACACCGCCAAAGGTAGAGCCAAAGCCGGAAGTGAAACCAGAGCCGAAGCCTGAAACCAAACCTGCGGTTGAAGAAAAGGCACCGACTGGTCAAGCCTATGTGGTGCAGTTGGGGGCGTTGAAGAATGCTGCCAAGGTCAATGAGATCGTCGCTTCGCTGCGCCTGTCTGGGCACCGGGCTTATACCGTGCCATCCACGCCGGTGCAGGGTGAGATCACCCGCATCTACGTTGGCCCAGATGCCTCGAAGCAGAAGCTGCAGGCTTCGCTGGCGGAGCTGAATGGGATCAGTGGGTTAAGCGGGCAAGTGAAGGCGTATAGCGCGCGTTGATATACCCGTCGTCTTTCAAGCTGCAGCGTTGTTGCCTGCACTATCTCACCCCAGTCACTTACTAAAGTAAGCTCCTGGGGATGAGATAGCTGGGCGCCTAGCTACAACTCGAAATCCATAGGGTATAAGCCAGTAGTTTTTCCTATGCCCTTGTAAAATATCAAGAGGGAACTGGAGTAGTGTCACAGCAGCTCACAGCGACTCGGACGATCCCCTTCCTGTGGGAGAAGGTTCGGGGAAAGTCGGAATTGTGTCACAACCGCTAGCCGTGACTTGGACGATCCCCTCCCTGTTGGAGAAGGTACGGGAAAGTCGGAATTGTGTCACAACCGTTAACCGCGACTCGGACGATCCCCTTCCTGTGGGAGAAGGTTCGGGGAAAGTCGGAATTGTGTCACAACCGCTAGCTGTGACTTGGACGATCCCCTCCCTGTTGGGGAAGGTACGGGGAAGTTGGAATTGTGTCACAACCGTTAACCGCGACTCGGACGATCCCCTCTCCCTGTGGGAGAGGGTTAGGGTGAGGGGCCACAGTGCTCAAGGAGGAGGATTGCCAAATCACCACTAAAATTGTGCCTTTCAGGGGCCGGATATCCTAAGTAGGCGCGGCGATTAGCAATTTTAATACCCGTCGTCTTTCAAGCTGCAGCGTTGTTACCTGCGCTATCTCACCCCAGTCACTTACTAAACGTAAGCTCCTGAGGATGAGATAGCTTGTCGCCGGTAACATCGCCGTTTTTTATTTGTTACGTGGTGGGAAATCCGCTACGCAAACGTTTTCTTTTTCTGTTAGAATTCGCCGCGATTGGATGCAGGGGCGATTCATCATTGGAATAGTTCATGGTCTGGATTGATTACGTCATTATAGCGTTGATTGGATTTTCGGCTCTGGTGAGCCTGATCCGAGGTTTTGTTCGCGAAGCATTGTCACTTGTGACATGGGGATGTGCGTTCTTTGTTGCCAGCCATTTCTACCCATACCTTGCAGCCTACTTCACCCGTTTTGAAGATGAGCTGGTACGTAACGGCATTGCGATTGCCATTTTGTTTATCGCAACGCTGATTGTGGGCGCTATCGTTAACTATGTGATTGGGTCATTGGTAGAGAAAACCGGGTTATCGGGCACCGATCGGGTGCTGGGCGTGTGTTTCGGCGCACTGCGCGGCGTGTTGATCGTAGCGGCGATACTGTTCTTCCTGGATACCTTTACCACCCTGTCGCAAAGTGCGGACTGGAAACAGTCACAGCTGATCCCCCAGTTCAGTTACATCATCAGATGGTTCTTTGACTATCTGCAAAGCACGTCGAGTTTCTTACCAACCCAATTACCGGGGCGGTAGCGGCTTAGAGGAAAAGACAACATGTGCGGTATTGTCGGTATCGCCGGTTTTATGCCGGTAAACCAGTCGATTTATGATGCATTGATGGTGCTCCAGCATCGTGGACAGGATGCCGCTGGCATCGTCACTATTGATGCCCATAATGGGTTCCGCCTGCGCAAGGCAAATGGTCTGGTGAAAGATGTATTTGAAGCCCGCCATATGCTGCGCCTGCAGGGCAACATGGGCATTGGCCATGTGCGTTACCCAACGGCTGGCAGCTCCAGCGCTTCAGAAGCTCAACCTTTCTATGTCAACTCGCCGTTCGGCATTACGCTGGCACACAACGGCAACCTGACCAACGCCCACGAACTGCGCCAACAGCTGTTTGAGCGTGGCCGCCGTCATGTCAACACCACTTCCGATTCCGAGATCCTGCTGAACGTGCTGGCTACCGAGCTAGACCGTTTCCCGCATTATCCACTGGAGTCCGACAACATTTTTACCGCCGTTGCCGCTATGCATCAGCAGCTGCGTGGCGCTTATGCCTGCGTAGCCATGATTATCGGCCACGGTCTGGTGGCGTTCCGCGATCCTAACGGCATTCGCCCGCTGGTGATCGGCAAACGTGAGCTGGAAGATGGCCGCTGTGAGTACATGGTAGCCTCTGAGAGTGTGGCGCTGGACACCTTGGGCTTCGACTTCCTGCGCGACGTAGCACCGGGCGAAGCGGTGTATATCACCGAAAAAGGCCAGTTGTTCACTCGCCAGTGCGCGGAGAACCCAAAAACCAATCCATGCCTGTTCGAGTATGTCTATTTTGCCCGTCCTGACTCCTTTATGGACAAGATCTCCGTCTACAGCGCCCGCGTGCGTATGGGGCAGAAATTGGGTGAGAAGATTGCGCGCGAATGGGAAGATCTGGATATCGACGTGGTGATCCCGATCCCGGAAACCTCTTGCGATATCGCGCTGGAGATTGCTCGTATTCTGGATAAGCCGTATCGCCAGGGCTTCGTCAAGAATCGCTATGTTGGCCGCACCTTCATCATGCCGGGCCAACAGGCTCGCCGTAAGTCGGTACGCCGCAAGCTGAACGCCAATCGTGCCGAATTCCGCGATAAGAACGTGCTGCTGGTTGATGACTCCATCGTCCGCGGTACCACTTCTGAGCAGATCGTAGAGATGGCGCGTGACGCCGGGGCCAAACGGGTTTATCTGGCTTCTGCGGCCCCGGAGATCCGCTTCCCTAACGTGTACGGTATCGATATGCCGAGCGCAACGGAGCTGATTGCCCATGGGCGTGAAGTGGACGAAATCCGCCAGATTATTGGTGCCGATGGCCTGATTTTCCAGGATCTGGACGACCTGATCGCCGCAGTACGCGAAGAGAACCCGGATATCGCCCAGTTTGAATGCTCGGTGTTTAACGGCATCTACGTGACCAAAGACGTTGACCAGAGCTATCTGGAATATCTGGAAACGCTGCGTAATGACGATGCCAAAGCGTTGCGCGGCCAGACGGAAGCAGAAAATCTGGAAATGCATAACGAGGGCTAACGCGCCCGCGTAGCTCACCAAAACGGTGCACCGTAGCGTTGGTTACGGTGCATTGTCTTATTCCCACCTCGAATCTACGAAGGTTGCTGCCAAACCTACCCCTCTTCGGCTATCCTTACGGCATATTTCCCGACAAAGGCCAGCTTGATGAAAAGACTCATTATCGGTATTTCCGGCGCCAGCGGCGCTATCTACGGCGTGCGCTTATTGCAGGTGCTGCGTGGTGTAGAAGAGGTGGAAACCCACTTGGTAATGAGCAACGCGGCACGCCAGACGCTGGCGTTGGAAACCTCTCTAAGCCTGCGTGACGTGCAGGCCTTGGCCAATGTAGTGCACGATGCGCGTGATATTGCCGCCAGTATTTCCTCCGGATCGTTCAAAACCATGGGGATGGTGATTTTGCCATGCTCAATCAAAACGTTATCTGGCATCGTCAACAGTTACAGCGATGGGCTGCTGACTCGTGCCGCCGATGTGGTGCTCAAAGAGCGTCGGCCACTGGTGCTTTGCGTGCGTGAAACGCCGTTGCATCTGGGCCATCTGCGGCTGATGACCCAGGCAGCGGAGATGGGGGCGGTGATTATGCCGCCGGTACCGGCCTTCTACCATCGTCCGCAAACCGTTGATGATATTATCGATCAGACCGTTAATCGGGTTATCGACCAGTTTGACATCGAACTGCCGCAAGATCTCTTCACGCGTTGGCAAGGCGTTAATTAACTAATTCACCCTCAAATTTATACATTTGTGCAACATCGCACTGATTTAGTGCGATTGATGCATCATAATGATCCTGCTTCCCCATGCACTCTGTTTCAGTAACTTGTAGGTTAACCATGGCGAAGCCCGAGTTTGCCGTTCATTTTGTCGTTCGTTGTCTCTGGGAAGAGCTTTGAACAGAGCGTGGCCGTTCCCCGCGCTCGCTAATGACAAAGTGGCATGATTACTGCAGATCCTGTGTGTGATGAAAGTAATGCCCGTAGTGGCATCGGCAAAAATATCCATTTGAGGGTAATTATGAAAAAGCTTGTTAAAGTTCTCCCTTTAGTTTTGGCTTTGAGCGCGGTTAGCAGTGCATTCGCCGCATTACCTTCCACGCTGAAAATCGGTACCGATCCCACCTATGCGCCGTTTGAGTCGAAAAATGCGCAGGGTCAACTGGTTGGCTTCGATATCGATCTGGCCACCGAGCTGTGCAAACGCATAAACACCAAGTGTATCTTTGTGGAAAGCGATTTTGATGCGCTGATCCCCTCCCTGAAAGCGAAGAAAATCGACGCTATCATCTCTTCCCTGTCCATCACCGAAAAACGCCAGCAGGAAATTGCCTTTACCGACAAGCTGTTTGCGGCCAACTCACGCCTGATCGCACCAAAAGGCTCCAAGATCCTGCCAACCGTCGATGCGCTGAAGGGCAAAAGCATCGGCGTATTGCAGGGTACTACCCAGGAAGCCTTCGCTAATGCCAATTGGCAGCCAAAAGGCGTGACCGTGGTGCCTTACCAGAATCAGGATCTGGTGTATGCGGATTTGGCTTCTGGGCGTATTGACGCAGCGTTTCAAGATGAAGTCGCCGCGAGCGAAGGCTTCCTGAAACAGCCTCCAGGCAAAGAGTACGAGTTTGCCGGTGAGTCGGTGAAGGACGATAAATTCTTTGGTGTCGGCACCGGTATGGGCCTGCGCAAGGATGAAACCGAGCTGAAAGCGGCGCTGGACAAAGCCTTTGCCGAAATGCGCAAAGACGGCACCTACGATAAGTTCGCGAAAAAATACTTCGACTTTGACGTTTACGGCGGCTAATTCCTGTCGGGTACTCTCTATGACAACAGGCCCGGTCTTCCGGGCCTGTTCTGGCTGGAGTGTCATGACGTGCTCAATGACGACAGGGTGACGTAAATGCTACAAGGTTACTCCCAACTGATATTTGAGGGGGCTCTGGTGACGCTGGAGCTGGCCCTCAGTTCCGTATTGCTGGCGGTGGTGATTGGTTTGATCGGCGCTGGCGGTAAACTTTCGCAAAACCCTGTTATTTCCACGATCTTTGGTGCCTATACCACCTTGATCCGTGGCGTGCCGGACCTGGTGTTGATGCTGTTGATCTTCTACGGTCTACAAATTGCCCTCAACAGCGTGACGGAGTTTATTGGCTTCTCACAGATTGATATCGATCCGTTGGGGGCGGGCATCATTACCCTGGGCTTTATCTACGGAGCCTATTTTACTGAAACCTTCCGGGGAGCCTACCTGGCGGTGCCTCGTGGTCAGATCGAGGCGGCCACCGCCTTCGGTTTTTCCAACTCGCAGATTTTCCGCCGCATTCTGTTTCCGGCCATGATGCGCTTCGCGTTACCTGGCATCGGCAACAACTGGCAGGTGATCCTCAAGGCGACGGCCTTGGTCTCCATTCTTGGACTCAACGATCTGGTAAAGGCCACGCAACTGGCAGGAAAGGGCACCTATCAGCCTTTCTTCTATGCCATTGTCGCAGGCTTGGTGTATCTGTTGTTCACCACGATTTCCAACGGCGTATTGCTGTGGCTTGAGCGGCGTTATTCACTGGGCGTCAAAAGGGCCGAACTATGATCGATATCCTGCATCAGTATTGGCAGCAACTGCTGTGGACCGATGGCTATCGCTATACCGGTGTGGCGGTGACGCTGTGGCTGCTGATCTCCTCGGTGGTCATGGGCGGGCTGCTGGCCATCCCGATGGCGGTAGCTCGGGTTTCTTCCACCCGTTGGGTACGCTACCCGGTGTGGCTGTATACCTATGTTTTCCGCGGTACGCCGCTGTATGTACAACTGTTGGTGTTTTATTCCGGTATGTACAGCCTGGAAATCGTGCGGGGTACGGAGCTGCTCAATGCGTTTTTCCGCAGCGGATTAAACTGCACCATTTTGGCGCTAACGCTGAATACTTGTGCCTACACCACGGAGATTTTTGCTGGGGCCATTCGTTCGGTACCGCATGGGGAAATTGAAGCGGCCAGGGCCTATGGGTTTTCTAGCTTTAAACTGTATCGCTGCATTATTTTGCCTTCGGCGCTGCGCTCGGCATTACCGGCGTACAGCAATGAAGTTATTCTGATGCTGCATTCGACCGCGCTGGCCTTTACCGCCACGGTGCCGGACCTGTTGAAAGTGGCCCGCGATATCAACGCGGCGACCTACCAGCCGTTTTATGCCTTTGGCATTGCGGCCGTGCTGTATCTGATTATCTCCTATACGTTGATCAGCCTGTTCCGCAGGGCAGAAAAACGCTGGATGGCACACGTAACTCATCGATGAATGACGGGGATCCACCATGCCTGAACAAAAATTAGCCGTCACCGAACTGCACAAGCGTTATGGTGACCATGAAGTACTGAAAGGGGTCTCCCTGGCGGCCAATGCGGGCGATGTGATTAGCATTATCGGTTCTTCCGGCTCCGGTAAAAGTACCTTTCTGCGTTGCATCAACTTCCTGGAGAAGCCCAGCGAAGGCACCATCAGCCTGAATAATGAAAATATTCGGATGGTGCGCGACAAGGATGGCCAGCTTAGAGTCTTTGACAAGAAACAGCTGCAGTTGCTGCGTACCCGCCTGACCATGGTGTTCCAGCACTTCAACCTGTGGAGCCACATGACGGTGCTGGAGAACGTGATGGAAGCTCCAATCCAGGTATTGGGGCTGAGCAAGGCTGAGGCGCGCGAACGGGCGGTGCGCTATCTGGATAAGGTCGGCATTGACGCGCGGGCGCAAATTAAATACCCGGTGCACCTCTCCGGCGGGCAACAGCAACGCGTTTCTATTGCCCGGGCGTTGGCAATGGAGCCGGAAGTGCTGCTGTTCGACGAGCCGACTTCGGCGCTGGATCCTGAACTGGTGGGCGAAGTGCTGCGCATTATGCAGAAATTGGCGGAAGAGGGGAAAACCATGGTGGTGGTGACGCACGAAATGGAGTTTGCGCGCCATGTCTCCAGCCACGTCATTTTCCTGCATCAGGGGCTAATTGAAGAGCAGGGGCCACCTGCGGAGTTGTTTGGTAACCCTAAGAGCCCGCGTTTACAACAGTTCCTTTCTGGAGCGCTGAAGTAGATATTTTTCCTCTCACCGTCTCCCTGCGGGAGACGGTGAGAGGGCATCAAGCCTGTTGATTGATCACATCATCCAGCGCCTGTTCCAGCTCAAAGAAACGGAAAACAAATCCCGCCTCTTCCAACCGCCTCGGCACCGCCCGTTGCCCACCTAACACCAACACCGCCGCTTCACCCATCAGTAACCGCATGGCAAAGGCTGGCGCACGAAGAAACGCTGGGCGATCCAGCACCTTGGCCAGGGTGGCGGTGAACTGTTCATTATGCACTGGATAAGGTGCCACCATGTTGAAGGGCCCACGCAGCGGAGTGTTGTCCAACAGGTAAATGATGGCATTGACCATATCGTCGATATGGATCCAGGGCAGATATTGACGGCCATTGCCGATCGGCCCGCCTAACCCCATACGGAATGGCGGTAGCATCTTCGCCAGCGCTCCCCCTTTGGGCGACAAGACAACGCCGGTACGCAGCAGGCAAACGCGCGTGTAGCTACTTTGTGCCCGTAGGGCCAGAGCCTCCCAGCGTTGGCACAACTGGTGGGTAAATTCATCGTGCGGAGGTTCTTCTTCCGTTACCACCGCCTGGCCCTGATCGCCGTAATAACCGACCGCCGAGCCGGAAATCAGTACCGAAGGTGGCGTATTGCTGGCGGCGATGAGCGTGGCTAGTCGTTCGGTCAAATCCCAACGGCTGCGGCATAGCAGTTCTTTCTGCGCCTTGCTCCAGCGTTTGTCGGCAATCGGCTCACCCGCCAGGTTGATCACGGCATCAAAGCCGTCCAGAGAGCGTTGTTCATCAAGCGAAGCCCAGTAGCTGAGCCGATCGCCGAACTTATCCCGTGCTTTGGCTACGTTGCGCGTCAACAGGGTGAGTTCATGCGAAAGGTGCAGCAGTTGCCTGGTCAGGCTACTGCCGATCAACCCAGTTGCGCCGGTAATCAGGATCTTCATGGTCGGCCTCCCTGGTAGGGTGAGTGCTAAGCGGTTTCCCGTCGGTAACTCATGGTCATGGAAACCGAGTCTGCATAACGTAGGGCCAGCAATTTATCTATCTCTACTTCAGCATAGGTTACCCATGGATGTTGTTTCACTATGTCGAGCACATCCTGAGTTAATTTTTCCAACAGCGCGAAGCGGTTGTCTTCAATATGGCGAATGATCGCCTTGGTGATGGTGCGATAGTTGAGGGCGTCGCTAATGTCTTCGCTGTTACGCGCCTTGTCTGCCGGGTAGTGGATCGCCACGTTGATCAGAACGTCCTGACGGTTGTTGATTTCTTCTTCCTTGATACCGATGAAGGTGCGTAACCGCAGGTTTTTAATACGGATAATGGCATCGGGTTGCTGGCATGGCATCAGAGATTCTCCGGAGGTCTGATTGTTTGTACTCAGAATACACGGAAAGTGAAGAAAAGATAATGTAGCCAGCAGCTTAAAGAGAGCAACGCGGGGGAGATCACACCGGTTTCCCCCCTCCGATGTATACACGATGCAAGAGAGGGGAAGGGCGGCGTTAGGCTTGATCTGCCAATTTGTAGGCGCGTTCCGTTGCCGGGCGGTTGCGGATGCGTTCAAACCAGTTGCGTACCGCCGGATAATCCGCCAGATCGATGCGCTGACGCGGATGAGACACTACCCAGGGATAAGTCGCAATATCGGCAATGCTGTAGTTGTCGCCGCCCAGGTAAGGGTGCCGTTGCAACTCGGTTTCCAGTACGCCATACAGGCGTTTGGTTTCCTGCTGGTAGCGTTCTATCGCGTAGGGGACAGGTTGCGGTGCATAGTGGTTGAAGTGATGATTTTGCCCGAGCATCGGCCCAAATCCGGCAACCTGCCAAAATAACCATTGCAGCGTTGCTGCCCGTTCGCGAACCCCCTTGCTGAGCAGTTTGCCGGTTTTCTCTGCCAGATAGAGCAGGATCTCGCCCGATTCAAACAGGCTGATGGGAGCCCCACCGTCAACGGGTTGTTGATCGACGATGGCTGGGATTTTGTTGTTGGGGGAAATGGCTAAAAACGCTGGTGTGAATTGATCGCCAGCACTGATATTTACGCGATGGATACGATAAGGTAACCCAACCTCCTCCAAAAGCAGGGTAATTTTGTGCCCATTGGGAGTCGGTGCGTAATACAGATCAATCATATGATAATACTCCTTATAAAACATCAAGATAAGATGAGCATAGATCGGTTGGTTCGCTTGAGGCTATGCGAGCATCCGCTTGGGTTTTATCGAACATGGCCCAATTACGGATGCAGAGGGTACGGATACAGCTTATACGATCGCGTGATGTTCGATCCAGGCTTTGGTCATACGGAGACACCTCGGATAGGGCATGAGGTCTTTCTATGAAGCATGTACTGCGCACGTCGATACCATCACAATAGAGAGCAGCAAGTGCGAGCATATGATAACGTGCACCCTCACACTAGTTAGAGAGTACGATAAATGAATTTTTCTACTATCGAAGACGTAAGAAATGCCATAGATGGCATCGACTCCCAACTTGTTTCACTCATCGCCGAACGTGGCCGGTTGGTGAAAGCAGCCGCTGGATTCAAAAAAGATCAGGATGCTGTTCGTGCGCCTGACAGGGTTCAGAGGGTCATTGATAAGGTGAGGGCAGAAGCCGCTGTGGTTGGACTCCCCGAAGACATTATTGAAAAAGTTTACCGTGCGATGATTAACGCATTTATTGATTATGAGCTGGAACAGCACCGAAGTCTGGTACAAAAGTAGTATCGGTCAAACCCTCGCCTAATAGGGTGGGAGCAACAAGGGCGTGCGGGTATATTTCCATACAAACGATTGAATCCCGCATCACAGTTATAGCATCGATAGTTTTTGATGGTTTTGCCTCGCTAACTGGCCCGGTTGTCCCGCTGAAACGACTTGTGACCGCACTTGGGGCAACAACTCGTTTCAAACGGGGAATGCTTCAGGTAGTGGATAAAACGATCGGCCTCTTGATGCAGAGACTCCGGCGGAAAAAAGTAATAGTTGGTCTCAGGTTCATGAATCATAGTCCGACTACCCAATGTTAACGCTACCCCCACCAATCAGTACACCGCCACAATTAACCGCATCACCTGTACGAGCAGCAGGTTGCCCATCAATAAATACGCTGGATGATCCGCCACTGATAGTTCGATTATGCCCATGAGAAGCTAAAGCATCACCCTGTCGAGCCAATGGAGAACCATCAACTTTAACGGTTGAAGAACCTGTTACGACTGGAGTCGGTGGATGACTACCGTGGCCGGTATCTTGATCACCAAGTTTAACTGCATTGCCCATGGTGTTAGTTTCCTCTTTACTTGTAAAAACAAGGGTAGGTATTAATAACTAACACCTACTCTACGGATTAAATCACTTGCACAAATTTACCATTTATTAATGAGAATGTTGGAGCTATGAAATTTATACTCATAGAATCATCATCATTTGTATAATATGCAAGTGGTGAGAATGAAGGATCTGATTTATTGATTAATCTGACCATGCGACCTTTGTTCATTATCTGTACATCATAATCCTGCCAGTTAATTGGGATCATTTTAAACTGCGAGTTATGAATGTCAGAAACCATATCGCGATCAACGAAAATACTTTCCTCCGTTTCACCTGTTGACCAGGCCCAAGCTGCCAATGATAATTTCAGTTGCTTGCGGAGAGTGGCGAGGTCTTTATTATCCATCGCCTTCCAGACTTGGAGATAAGCTTGTTCTAACAATTTACGCTGCTCTGGGATATCGGTGTAGGGAGTGGCCTTGACCCAAGGCCATTCCGGCAGTCCACTGACCTTGACCTGACGGCTAAAACGATAAACTTCCATTTTCTCTGGATATTTATACAGATTAAAGTATTCGTCGTCCTTATGCCCCCGTACCACTTGTTCAGCCAGTATTTTCTGCTTAACTATTGGCCCGCTGATGGTTTTAAACTTCTGCTCGTCTGCAGGTACTTTGGCTTCCGGCAGGCTATCCTTACCAATACCTACTTCAATAGCGCTCAGTATCTTATTGTTACTGCCTCGCATTGCCGTCAACTCCAGTTTGCAACCCGCCTGTGAGTTAAACTGGGCACGTTCTGAAACTGATGTCGCCTTTTTATCAAACCAGCCCAAAGCACCAAGCTCCAGGCTGATCTCATTTTCACCATTTTCTAGAAACAGCATGGCTGCGGTGCTGGAGGTGCCAAAGCCGCGGCCTTGTCGTGCCGAATTGCGATTGTCCAAACCCAATACCCCGTTGGTTTTGATGGCGCAAAAGGCATATTCGATATCAAACAGGCTGCGGATATACAACCTTGGCTCTTCGGCTATGCTGCTTTGCACTATGCCCATGACACAGCACAATAAAGCGATACGCAATGATTTCATTTAACCTCCTTGTAGCATCCCTTTATCTTGGTTTTTCCTTGTGGAAAAATTAGGATGGATATTGATAATCAACACCCACCTCATTAGTTAAATTACTTGAACAAACTTACCATTTATTAATGAGAATATTGGAGATGTAGAGCTCATAGTCATATCACCATCAGAATCATAATAGTAAGATAGTGGCGAAACTGAAGGGTCTGATTTATTAACAAGTTTCACCATGCGCCCTTTGTTCATTATCTGTACATCATAGTCCTGCCAGTTAATTGGGATCATTTCAAACTTGGGGTTATTTGTATCGTCACCTATTCCGCTATCAGCAAAGATACTTTCTTCCGTTTCCCCTGTTGACCAAGCCCAGGCCGCTAATGCTATTTTCTGTTGCTGACGGATAGTGGAGAGATCTTTATTATCCATCGCCATCCAGACTTGGAGATAAGCTTGTTCTAACAATTTACGCTGCTCTGGGATATCGGTGTAGGGAGTGGCCTTGACCCAAGGCCACTCCGGCAAACCACTGATCTTGACCTGGCGGCTAAAACGATAAACCTCCATCTTCGGTGGATATTTATATAGATTAAAATATTCATTATCCTTATGCCCTGGCACTACCTGCTCGGCCAGTATTTTCTGTCGAACCACTGGCCCACTGATGGTCATATACTTGGGCTCATCTGCTGGAGCTTTCGCTTCCGGAAAGCCATCTTTACCAATACCAACGTCAATAGCGCTCAAAACCTCACTCTGGTTGCCACGCATTGCCGTTAGCTCCAGCTTGCAACCTGCCTGTGGGTTAAATTGAGCGCGTTGTGACACTGACATAACTTTTTTATCAAACCAGCCCAAGGCACCAAGCTCCAGACTTATTTCATTCTCGCCATTCTCCATAGCTAACATGGCGCCGGTGCTGGAGGTGCCAAAACCGCGCCCCGCACGCGCTGAGTTACGGTTGTCCATACCCATTACCTGATTGGTTTTGATGGCGCAAAAGGCATATTGAATGTCAAATAGGCTGCGGATATACAACCGGGGCTCTTCGGCATTGGCAGTAAATGTCATCATCACTCCTGATAATAAAAACGCTAATTTAGGTAATCTCATCTTATTCTCTTTTTGCTAAACACGGTTTGCAGTTTATTTATTCCATTTGGGATTGGAGCCCATTGCCCAAGGCTCGTTATTCGGTTTGGGTGGCGTGTTTCCTTTGGGGTTAGAACCCATTGCCCAGGGTTCACCTGGGATGGCTTTGGGCCTGACGATCGGCCGCTCTTTACCGATCAAGTTCACCCGTAGAGCGGACTCACTCTCTTTCAACGGAGCTGCTATGACCCATCGCTTTTTTGCGCCATATTTGCTACTACTTTCTTGATTTTTACTTTCATCATTCCGCTTACTAAAGTCAGCACTAAACTCCACCTCCGCCACAATCCCATCATGGTAGCCCACCAAATCGATACCATCATCATGCTGATCCAGCTTAAACCCTGCGGCGGTTTTAATCGCTCCACTGGCATTGAGTGCAACCTCCATAATCATCACCTTGGTTTTAAAGGCCGCATTTACCTTACCTTCCAGACTAAATTTCAGATCGTTATCTCTACCGGCGGAGAATGTCCATATTTCTTGTTTTAATGCTGCACCAAAACGAAAAGAGAGGCTGCATTTCAGCAATATGGAACATTCAATTTCAAGATAGTTTTTATCCCCGGCATTTTTACGTGCCAGTGCCTGACGGCATTTTTTTGCTAGCGCATCAATTTTACAGTAAGCAGCTGCAAATTGTATAAGATCTAGCTTGCCTGTCAGGGCCAGAAAAGGGGCTGCATTGAAACCAATAAAATGTGTACTGCTAGCGACTGTATCCAATCTTGAATAGGCATAGGCAACACCCACGTTCATCGGTTCTACTTTCAGCTCGGCGATAGTATAGTTTTGTGCTCCGGTTGATTCCGGTGCGGGAAGAAGATATTTTTGGCTATTACTCAACAATTTGTCAATACGAGAGATAGCATCCAGCGTTTTGGTTGTGGTGTTTTTCTTATATTTGTCAGCATACTTTTTTGAGTAATCCATACCTTGAACTTTTAGTCCATAGGTAAACTCTAACGATGTGGTTTGTGTCAAACTGAATTTATCAGTATGCGTTTCCCAGCCAGCGCGGAGTTTGTTACCATTTTTCGGTTTAACATTCTCCATGGCTTGACGAGCCTTTATCTGTTCATCGCGGCGCTCTTTAATCGTACGTTCCTTATGAGAAAAGGCATACGTAAAAGCAACCGAGTAGGTAAACTCCACTGAAGGAAAAACACGGAGCGTTGCGTAATTACGTCTCCCTTCGCAGCCATTAACGACTAAATCATAGCGTTTACCGTCATTGAACAAATCAGTGGGGTTGGCAATATTAGATAAATATGACCAGATTGAAGGCATGGTTGCCACCAGCGCCTGATTCTGTTCCTTATAAAACAAAGTGACTGCCTGAGTCGTGTTGAGTGGGATTTTTTCTGAAAATTTAACGCTCTCAAGCGTAGCAGTATGAGAAGCTGCCTTTTTACATTTTGTTGTTATATTAATACTGCCGGATGCCCCCTTACCTTTATCCAGAAGATCCATCGAGAGCATCTGCTTGACTGGCCAGACTTGATGCTGTTTATCAAAATCCAGCGCAACCTCATGAATACATGGGTCCGGGTTATTACAGGTTGCGCAGGCTGTTCCTGCATCGACTGAACGGGCCATATTATCTTCCTTTGATTAAATGCGCCACATCAGGGATTTCACCTAATTCCCTGAGCATTAAAGACTCTACCCGATAATATCCTGGCGCTTGATTTTCTGTAAGTTTATTCTTCCATGCATCAGGCATCATATCGATAGTAGAGATGTTTTTTTTGAGAAGAAGGTGAACCATTGCCCTGATTGAATGATCATCTGTAATAGTGTTTTCCTTGCAGAAATAAAAACACTTGGTAGCAAAAGAATAAGCATCCCTTTTTTCATTACATGCCGTATTTTTCGATGTGAAAATAGTAGGGCTCTCATCTTTTATATCGAAATAAGTGCCATTATGTATTCTTTTAAAGATGTCATCGTCCTCATCTTCAGCGATGTCCTCTTGACCTGACAGCCAATACGCCTCAACATCTGAAGCCAGAACGTTAATATATCTCTTCTCCGCAAATGCATTGATTTCCCCGTACTGCGCCTCGGTTATTTTCAGCATTTTCCTTCCCGATTTTGCATCATTGGGAAATGGTTCTCGTATCGCCGAAAAATCATCTTCACGTTCAACCGCTTCGTATAAAGTCCTGACTTTAGTAATAGGCCCCAAGAAAGTATGTACATCCCAATCAGATAATACTTGAAGAAAATCCCAGATATTACGTGGATCATAAAAACGGAAATAGACTGGTTTTTCCTGATCAGGGATCAATACGTGTAAATATTTGCGTAAATGTTGACGCAACGATTTTATATTGGCCTTTGAATAGATATAAATTCCCCATGGCGTTTCGCGAGTCCCCAGCCAGGCTTCAACCTGCTGATCGACCATAACCAACCAGGGAGCAAGCTCAAGGAGTTCCGGTTGTACCGGCTCGGCATACAGACAACAGTGCGGGGGATTATAACGCTCGAGCATAAGCTGGAGATCGGCTTCTAACGCACCGTCAATAATAGCGTACAGTTTATGTTCTTCCATACCTTAGCTATCCTTCAGTGGGCAATGTGCGACAAACATTGAACCTGCAAGCGCCGCTGCTTTTAAAACTGCCGGGCTGGCTGGGGTCAGTAAATCACCAGGGCTACCACCAGAATTCAGATTAATTAAGGGGGCCTTGATATCCACGCCACCGGCATGAATAACAACAAAACTTCCGCCTACTTTCAGCGTCAGTTTGCTATTGCTTTGTAGCGTCAGATCGCCGTTGCTGTCCACACTGAACACGCCGCTAACTTTCTGTGCCAGATCGCCCTTGACCTGTATACCTCGGTCGCCTTCCGTCATCACCAGATTGTTACCGGTGATTTTCTGATCCTGATTACCTTCAACCGTCACTTTTCGATCGTTGGCAACCACCAGTTCTTCATCATGCCCGATACTGCTACTACGGTTGTAGTTCACCCGTTCGTCTTTCGAATTGAGTACCCGTATCGCCATGTTTTTTTGTGCGTGAACGAAGACTTCTTCATTATCTTTTTCATCTTCAAAACGCAGCTCGTTAAATCCTTCACCTTTATGGGTTTTTGAACGGATCGACATCTGGGTTTTGCTGCCTGGCAAATTACCAGGAGGCAGATGGTTGGCATGATAGGTGCGGCCGATTATCACCGGCTGATCAGGGTCACCGTTTAAAAATTCAACAATCACTTCATGACCAATGCGCGGAATGGCCGACATCCCCCAACGAGGCCCCGCCCAGGGATGCGATACCCGTATCCAACAGGAGCTGGTATCATCGTCTTTCCCTGAACGATCCCAAAGAAAACGCACCTTGACCCGACCATAAGGATCACAATAAATCTCTTCTGAGGGTGGACCCGTGACAATCGCAATCTGGGCTCCGTCAATGCGTGGTTTTGGCCGTGAAAGTGGGCGCCATGTCTGATTATTGGGAATAAACGCAAACTGAGTGGTTATGGTTGTGCCTTGCCCTCCCGATATAGTTTCCAGAGCTTGTGGTTGTTGCCCGCTATGGATGGCCTGGGTGACTTGCCAGCTTGTATTCAGTGTGTCCAGTGGATGGTTTTCTAGGGTAAAGCGCACACCGGGTTGTAGAGCAGGACAATTACTAGCCCCTTCGCCCTGATGGGCATCATTACGTAGTGCCTGAATGCGCCATTGGGAAAACTTTTCCCCGCTTGGACCGGTGTCTTTATAGCGGCCAGGATAATCATAATGCAGATACTCCCCTGACTGATGTTCATCATCTCGAGCGCGATCGCGATATTCAGCGGCCCACAAGGGGTTTTTAAAGGTGTAATCTTTCAGCAATACCTCGGAAGGGCGCAGACTTTCCCTGCGCTTGAAGGTGGTAATGCAAGGTTCATCGAGTGAGGTTTGTTGTTGATCTGGGTAGTAGGGTAGCGTCGGTCCGTCATTCACGATGATGTTATCGTCGGCAAAGACCAGCGTGTGCCTGTCATTCTCATGCTCGAAGAAATAATAGATGCCTTCTTCTGCCGCCATTCGATGAAGGAAATCCAGATCGCTTTCATTATACTGAACACAAAACTCTCTGGGTGCATGCTTGTAGCGAAAAGCATGGGCATAGTCACTGATCTTATTTTCTTTCATCAAGGTTTCAAGAATTTCCAGAAAACCCTGTTGCTGAAAAATGCGGGAGTTTTGTCTTAATCCTGCTCGCCAGAGTGCGGGGCGCACACTGAGTCGGTAACGTGTTTGATGAAGTCCTGAATCGCCTTGCTCGACGGAAGTAACAATGCCATTCACGATACGCTGTACTTCTGTCTCACGCCAAATGGTCAGCGTGGCTGTATTGTCTAGAATTGAACGGAACTCCACATTGGGGCTGGCACTGGCAACCTCCAGTTCAAGCGTGAAAGGTGCGGAAAATTGCTCGTGCAATGTAAAACCTGATACCACGAAGGTTTTAGATGGCAGGTTCCCCACACTTAACGTAAACCGCAGGCCACTCGCATCCATGTTCATATTTCCTTATTGATGGCGTGAATACATCCCAACCTATGTAAATAAAATATTTATAATATATAAGATACTTTAATGCATGTGGAAAATGGCAACAACCTGAATTTGTTCATTTAGTGAGAGCTAGCACGGTTATGCCTCATAGAGATCGGGAAATTTCTCTGATAGGAAACGATCACTTCAGGCAGTGAATGGCTTCATTTTTCAACACAAGCATTCAAGAATGGGATAGCTAAATTCACTTTTTACCGGCTTCCTTCCAAACCCGGTAGGTGGCGGTTATCTGTTGAATAGTGTTGAGCGCTCACTTCCAACAACCGATAGGCTTAATTCATTTGAACAGCTTACAGATACAAGCTTGTCCAATCGCTACCGAAAGTCCTATCCAACGCTACTAGAGCCCTATTTGGTAGGCGCTGCTAGTTCCTGGCTGAGGAAACAGTACTGATGGCGTAGGGTAAGCTCATTGGAGTCAGGTGCAGAGGATATGCTCCCCCATTGATTTGCTAGAGGTAGTGTTTACAAAGTCTGCTTTTGGAACTGGCCAGTCCACTGGGCGGAAACGCGTCGGCTATGAGCGAAGAGCAGTCGTCACACCAATTAGTTACATTAACTTAGAAAAGGTGGTTAACTGTTATATATTACTCATTGCGACATAGTTCAATACTATTTTTTGATTGAGTTAGTTTTAGTGACACATGAAGTAATTATTTTCAAGGTGTCACTTAGGGGCCCAGCCTTAGTCTATACAGTTGGGATTTTGTATTATCTTTTCGGTTATTATTGTCACCAGCGGGAATAATACAAACCAAAGCACATCACTTGGGAACTCATTTCCTCTATGAAACAACTTATTTCTCGATGTAGTGACCGACTTTATCACGTCAATCGTAATAGGTTTTTCCCCTTTCACGCTTGCTAATTGCGTCATTCCCAAGTGAGAAAGGAGTTTAAACAGCTTTTGGTTTCTGAATTCAGATGTCCGCGTTAGAACAGAGAGCAATGCATTTTTTTTATCATTTGAAAACTTGCAGGCTAGATATCTTATACTATCACTTTCATCTTCGGAAAACATTGTTCCGGAAGGGAAAAGCTTAGAATACAGGTTGCTACCTTCAAGATACTCTACTATTAGAAACCAGTGGAAAAATTTTGATTTTTCGCTTTCTGCTCTTAAGCCATTATAATAATAATCCAAAACTTCATTGTAATGAATATTGATTACGTTGCTGTTGTTAAATTTAACTCCGTTTATTGATTTTATTAACAAGGAATCCGTCATTTCAACGAAAGAATTTAAAGGTACAGTGTTTGCAATATAATTTTCATTTTCTACAATTATATTTTTCCTTGAAAATGTGTCAAAGTGCACCTTAATGAAAGGCGTTCCATAATATCCGCCAAGTTCACTTTTTGTTGCCACGAATGATAAATAGCTCGCCAGACGATTGAGATATGAAACTTGATCAATCTGCTCTTTTAGATCGAACGATTCAATTTTTACACTAAAGTCTGGATTGTTTGCACAAGATAATTCAATTTTTGTGTTTGGTAATCCGAATGGGCAACAACACGATATGCCTTCTTCAAGATTGTAAATACTTGCCCCTTGAAAACCAACTTCATTTATACTGTGGGACGAGAAGAGTTCAAAATCACATTCAATTATATATTTTTCCATATATTCATTCTCAATTTCAAAATAATTCTTTGATTATTTATTTGTGAATCTTATTAATAAAAGTTAAATACATTAAATTACTATACACTAAAAAACAATACCATTAAACAACAATTATCTGGACACTTGCAATCGTGTTGTTTTATCCAGTAGTGGAAGTCACAAAGGATGCCAATAATTTTCAGAGCGAAGCTTGCAAACGATATAATTTCTTTTATAGTTATTCCTCTTCATCGCCCTCCACTCGACGCTAATGTTAATAATGTCCACTCTTGACACGGAGCGGACAGTTCTATGTAACTTGCTTTCTGCTCTGAGCGAATAGCGGACATTTACCTCCAGGGGAAGTTGGAGGGGTTCTAAAAATGATTAGCCCGGTAAATCGGGATACTTACAGCAATACTTTCGTAAAACAAATGTTCGAATTAGAATTTTATTCTCACATCCAAGTTATCAATATTTACTTTCTCAATGTTATTGCTGACTAAATCAATAATGCCACTCCCATAGAAATAGATTCTTGGATAAGAGTAAAATCTTGTGATTGTTTGACCGATTTCAATATTCATAAACTCGCTGATTATAACATCTTTATTTTGATGATAAATGCCCGTGTCAATGTAAAATTCAAAGCTACATATTCTAAAATTATAAGAGTATTCAAATGCATATTTATTATCAGGTAGTTTATATCCTGAATACATTGAAGGATCTTCTGTTCCTTCTATAACATCAAAGTCAAAGTGTTTACACTTCCTAATTATTGCCCCATTAAAACCAGATGAATCATATAGAGATGCACAGTCATCTAAACTTAAATTCTCCATATAAATAGGAGTGAAACTTTCAAATTCACTCTCAATAGCTTCTATGTACCTCTCTTCTATTTCCTCAATATTTCTATGTGAAAAACTATGTAGTTCTTGATCTACATGCTCAGTTATAAATTCACTTAATGAATTATAGAGTGAAAAAACATTATGTAAACCAAGATTGGTTAGATCTTCAATTAAATCAGAATGGAACTCTTTTTTTTGTTTGTCAGGAGACATAAAGTCATGTGAGTTATTTGTAATAAAAACAATTTCATCTCCCATTTTATTATTGTGTAAATATTGCGTCAGCCCATTCCAGATTAGCGCATCTCTATAGCCTTTTTCATTGTCTCTAAATGGCCGCTTGGAAAAAATCGCCTTATCTAATAACAGGTCATTATCAATGTATGAAGATGATATAATATGTGTGCGGGGGAACATTTTTAACAATTCATTTTGAAAGCTAAATTTTTTAATTTCATCATTAAAATCATCGATATGAAACTCATTCTCTGAGAGTTTCTTTACTCGTCCTTTCAGTTGAAGTATTTCTTTTTGTAACTTTTCGAGTTCCTCATTGTATTTTTTTTGAACTTCCCTGAATACAACGAAAGGTATAACAAGTTGGTTTCCTGTCGTGTTTTTAATAAAATTAGACAGAACTTGAAACATAGCGCTAGACATTTTCCAATTATTATAAAATATGTTCGTATCTATTAATATTAACATTTTATATCTTCCATTACACCCTGATAAACTACTGAACCTGAAATCACCTCATAGCACTACTTTTTGAAATTTATAAATATAAACAAAAATTCTTCTGTTCTGCTTCATTTCTTAAATCAAATAAATGACTAGTGAGCCATTTTGTCAAAAACCCATCGTAAAAACAACGTAATAAAATTTGCATGGCTAACATGCGTCTAGTTGTTTTACACGCAATAGCTTTAGAAAGGTCTGCTCCTGGCACTAAGCAGACCTGTCGGATCTGGCTGACTCTAGAAGCCACAAGGGTTTCAGATAAAGGCGGCCTGTTGCGGATGCCGATACAGATTATACATTCGAGTGATGTTGGCTCCCGACTTTGGTGGCGCGGCGTACCCCAGACGAGGTCTATGAGGACAACCCCTCTTGAAGCAACTTCTGACCAAGGTGAAACCGCCACCGATGAAGGGGGAGCCAACCTGGCGAACAGGCCGTTAAGCGTATACATCCAACGTTCTTTTACTGCAGATCTTTTTCATCGCCCGGTTTTTATAGCAGTTGATGGTTTTTAGCCTGAGCTTGAGCTTTTTGGCGATCTCATAAGGCTGTGCACCGCTGTAGATTTCATTGATGACAATCAGCTCTCGCCCGGTCAGATACTGCCGACTCATGGCTTCCTCTACCTCGACATCAAACTCATCCTGCACCGTTTGGCGAGGGAAAATTGCCAGCAAGATATCCTCTACGCAGGCATTTTTATCCAGAGTGATAAAATGGTTGTACATATCCGGGTTGGTCAGGCACAGGCTGTTTTCATACATCAAGATGATCCTGGCCGCCAGCGTGCCCTGCTCCAGGGCGGTATAGAGCGCGGAACAGGCGCCGTAATAATTAATAAAGCCGCAGCTGCAATCCAAAATCAGAAAATCACAGGCGCTATTTTTCAGCTCTGAAAGCGTGTGAGCCTCAAATGTCTCTTTCTCGAAGAGCAATTCATGCAACGCTATTTTATTGTGGGGCAGGGTTTCACCGTGCCTGAGCAGCGCATGCAAACCAGCAGAGAAATAGCGGTCATTACTCACCGTGTAGATATGAATATCAGGCATAGTTGATCGTCCTAATCAGTAATAATCCTAGCTGGTGCGCAGGTTGGCGGATGAGCCGCAATCTTGTCGATGGCGTGCACGGTTTTTTGCCGACTTTCTGAAAATCAGGATGAGTTTCTTACTGCACATCCAGCAACTACCCGCCCCCTCAACGTAGGGGGGAACGTTCCCTGTCAACTCGATGGAAATATCACAATGTGGGCAATAGGCGACATACTCGCAGTAAGCCATGAAATTTACTCATTCCATTGATTTATATTGAAAATTTATATTACATAGGATAGCAGAGTTGTTTTTAATGATCAATAAAATAGATCGATATTATAAAAACAATTGATTTTATCGATAAGTTACCAATTATTTCAATAAAATCAAAAGATAAGAACTGTCCCTTAACTTGCCGGTTAATTACTGGTAATCACCTATATGTATTCACTGTGTGTATGTGTCTATGTTTAATTGTTTGAAATATGAATTGTTGATATTTCTCGTCTGTGGCCGGTTTGGCGGCAGGCATATTGATAGTGTGGGCAAGGGGAACAGGGTAATTTTCTGCAAGAGGAAGGGAAGTTGGCACAGCTTATTGGGTGCCAAATGCTCCCGGCATGATGGCCGGGAGCACATGAGATTATTTCAGGAAATCTTCACGCTGCGGAGTGAAGGTATCCAGTAAGGTTCCGGCCTCCAGGCAGACGCAGCCATGTACCACGTCGGGCTTTTTGTACAAGGTATCTCCGGCAGCCACTTCCTTGGTGACGCCATCGATGGTGAAGCTGAAGCGGCCGGAAAGTACGTAGGTCAGTTGCTCGTGCGGGTGGCTATGCAACGGGCCGACAGCACCTTGGCTAAAGTTGACCTCCACCGCCATCATGGTGCCGCCATGAGCGAGGATACGGCGTGTCACGCCGTTCCCTAAATCTTCTAACGCACAATCCTGTTTGTAGATAAACATGGCTGTTCCTCAATAAAATAAACTCGTGCAGATTGCCGACAAAGTCGCAATGATGCTGAATTGTTCGGGGCTAACCCACTGATTATCAAGACGGGCGTAGCATGCAGCGCCCCTACGGTTTGAGCCTGTAGGGGCTGCCCGCGCCATCAAGCAAAGAGATCTTCCGGCAAGCGGGCTAGATACAGCGCAGGTTCGCCCTCAAAATCTGAGGTGAAGAGCACTTGCCGGTTGTCCGGGGTAAAGGATGGGTGCGGATGCGTTACCTGACGGTCGCCATTCAGCACGCGCCATGAGCTGTTATGCGCGGCCAGGCGTGCCTGACGTTTTTGTTTGGCGTCGAACACGTAAAGCCACGGGTCGTTCTCAATGGTGTAGCCTTGAGAATCCTTGATATCGACCGGCGTTGCCGAACCGTCACCCACTAACAGGCTGCCGTCGTAGTTGCTCATCAGGTGCGAACAGGCTGGCATGGTCATCACGATTTCGTCCTGCCCGGTTTGTGGATCGTAACGGCAGATGTTGCGCTCTTGCTGGCCTTTCAAATAAGAGACGTACATCAGGGCTGAACCATCTGGCACCCAGAATTCATGCGTACAGCTTTCGCCTGGGGCATGAGTTTTTACCTTACGCATATTGCTGCCGTCTTCGTTGATCAGCCACATGCGGGCATCAACCAGATCGTGTGGCCCTTCGTGGCAGAAGGCGACGCAATCGCTATGGTATGGGCGATAGATTGGGTGACCCAGCCAGATGCGGTCTTCATAGATCACACGTGATTCACCGCTGGCCAAATCGACACGCAGCAGGCGGCAATGCGGGTTTTTGGTGAAGAAGCTGTGGAAAATTTTCCAGTCGGTCAGAGGTTGCCAATCTTCACGATCGATTTCGATGCCCACCAGGCTGGTGCATTCACTGTTGGCAACCCAGGTGCCGTAGCCAACCCACTCTTCAGGCACACGATACACGGTTTGTTCATTGCAGTTGCTCAGCTCTACCCGGCGTAACTCACGCTCATTCTTCACGTAATACAGGAAACGATCGTCCGGGGATAAAAAACCGCCGAAGGTATTGTCGCCCGGGCCTTCGGTCAACTGCACCGCTTGTTGCAGTTGCAGATCCAACAGGTAATAGTTGCGGTTACCGTCAAATTCGCCAGCAAACAACAGTTTACTGCCGTCGTTGGTGAAACATTTTTGGTAGAAGTAGTTGCGGTGGCACAGCACTTCAGGCGGTGTCAGGCGGGTGAGTTGTGCGCCGGTACCGGCATCGGTTGTACGATGGAAATTGAACTGGTGGATTGAACCTTTAGCCACGATGGCCTCCCTTAACCTTATCGATAAACCGCCGCTGTTCAGACGATCCTTTAATTAAATAAAACATTGTTTCATAAATTTAGAAAAATGATATCAAAGTGACGAATTAGGCCAACCCGAACGGGTGATTTATGAGAGCTACATCGCATAAATCGTTGCGCTTTGCCCAATTGATAGCAGATCGCGGTTTTGCTCATAGCCAACCAGCATGACGCCGTTGCATGCTCGCCATTATAGAAAGATCACGTATGGGCAATCCCTGATGCGGGGACTGCGGCCAGATGCTGCCCGCGTTTTAAAGCGGGCTAAATGAGATCCCCTTATTTTTTATGTGACTTTCATCACAACATTATAACTCGCCTAAAAGTATAAAACGTTATTCCTTTAAAAATGAAATTGCAGTTCATTATTTTTGTTTGCGAGAAGAAACGATGACAACTAATGGTATTAACGCTCTGGGTAAGGGAGAACGGTCAGGCTAGGGCATCAGCTGGCTTATGGCGGGGGTAACCTCTTGGGCAGCGGTGCGCTGGCGATCAGCGGTGCCTGGCTGCTCTATTTTTACACCACGTTTTGTGGGCTGACGCTGTTGGAGGCGTCATTTATCTTCTCGGTTGCGAGCGTCATCGATGCTATCAGTAACCCGGTGATGGGTTATCTGACCGATAACTTTGGCAATACCTGGCTCGGTAAGCGCTTTGGTCGGCGGCGTTTCTTCTTGCTGATTGGCGCGCCACTGATGGTCTTTTACCCTCTGCTGTGGGTTGAGGGCTTCGGTTTTTGGTACTACCTCGCCACCTACGTCATTTTCGAACTGATTTATACCTCGGTGATGGTGCCTTATGAGACGCTGGCGACCGAAATGACCGATGATTTTGCCATGCGCTCCAAGCTGACCGGCTATAAAGCGATTTTTGGCAAGATGGCCAACTTCCTGGCGGCGTTTATCCCAGGGCAATTTATTCTGCTCTACGGTAAAGAGTCGGCTCAGCCCTTTCTGTATACCGGCATCACCTACGGCGTGATCCTGTTTATTGCCATCACCGTGCTGTATCTGTTCTCCTGGGAGCGCAAGGATGAAGCAATAGCGGAGGTTAAGCATAAGAAATCGCTGCTCAAAACGTTGGCTTCATTGGCGCGGGATATGCAATCGACTTTCTACCTGCGGGTATTTCGCAAGCATCTGGGCATGTATCTGTTCGGCTTCGGTGCGGAATGGCTGTTTGCCTCGGTATTCACCTATTTCGTGATCTTCGTGCTGCAATACGATCCGGCCATTCTGGCTGGATTGAACAGCCTGAATGCCATCTTACAGTTGATATCAACCGCCATCTTTATTGGCCTGTGCGTGAAAAAGGGCTTCAGTAAACCTTATTCCTGGGCGCTCGGTATCGTGATGTTTGCGGTCTGTTGCTACTCTCTGCTGCACTTCTTTAACCTGCCTGCGCATATTGCCACTGCTGCCATCATCGGTATCACCGTGATCTTCGGCCTGGGCACCGGCGGGGTGTATTACATTCCCTGGACGGTGTATACCTTCCTGGCGGACGTAGACGAAGTCTTTACCGGCCGCCGTCGCGAAGGGATCTATGCTGGGGCGATGACCTTCTCCGGCAAGATTATGCGTTCGATTATCGTCTTCACCATGGGGGCGATCCTCAGTTACTACGGCTTCCAGTCCAAGTCTCACACTCAGCCGGAAACTGCCATTACCGCGATCTCCTGGGTGTTCTTTGCTGGCGTGATCTTGTTGGCGCTGATGGCTATTGTCTTCAGCAGCCAGATGACGCTTAACCGCCAGACCCATCAGGTGGTGCTATACGAAGTGGCCCGCATCAAGGCTGGCGGCAAGATCGGCGATATCAAACCCGACGTTCGTTTGGTGATTGAGAAGCTGGTAGGGCTGCCCTACGAACAATGCTGGGGCAACAGCAAGATCTGCCAGAAGATGAACATCACTCCCGAAGTCGCTACCCCTGTGTATAAACCGGCCTAACGGGCCAGATCTCCCCAAAACCCAGTAATAGGATCTTCTCGCCAACACGGCGGGGGGATCCCTACCTATTAAAAACAAGGAAAGGGAAATGAAGATCGTACCTCTGTCGTTATTAATTGCTCTGGCCAGCGTGTGTCATCACGGTGTCGCCGCACCGCTGCCTGCCGCTAATGAACTGGTTTGGCAGGCCATCGCTTTCGGCCAGTCAACGGATGTCAACTTTGCTACCAACGTGCTGCCGGAAAAAGTTGGCACCAATCAGGTGACGATGGCCAATAGTAAACCGATGCAGGCCGGACCACTGAAAATGCCGTTCCACGTCGAAAGCCGGGGGGGCAAAATCGGCAATAGCCATGATGGCCTGACCTTCTACTACACGCGCATTCCCGCCAATGCCAATGTGGTTTTGGAGGCGGAGGTAACGGTCGATCAGTTTGGCCCGGAAAATATGGCTCTGCCCGCCGGGCAGGAGGGGGCGGGATTGCTGATCCGCGATATCCTCGGCAAACCAAGGTTGGAAAAGGTCCAGCAGGGTTATGAGGAGTTTCCGGCGGCATCCAACATGGTGATGAATGCCATCATGACGCAGGATAAAAAAGACCATCAGCGGGTCAAAATGACGCTGATTTCCCGCAACGGCGTGCTCAATTCCTGGGGTAACGCGGGTGTCGAGATCAAACGTGAGGGTTATCAACCTGAGGTCGATCTGCAGAAAACGCCAACCTTCCGGCTGCGTTTGGCTCGCACGGATCAGGGATTTACCGCGGCCTATGCCCCGCTGGGCAGCGACAACTGGGTCAGTAAAACCATCAACGATCCGCACCGCGTCACCAAGCTGGATCCTGAAGGTTACTATGTGGGCTTTTTTGCTTCACGTAACGCACGCATTACCGTCAACCAGGCCAGCCTGACGCTCAGCGAAAGCCAGCTTCCGGCGGCACAAGAGTTTGCGGTTAAAGCAATGCCGCTGCAGATCGAGATCGGTTCTGCGCCAATATCCGCCACGGATGATTACGCCTTCCAACTACGCAGCAATGAGAGTGGCACTCTGTCGCTAAGCCAGGACGGCGTGGTCATTGCCGCAGAGCGTAAGGTACAGGCCGGAGAGATGCTGGCGGTGAAGGTTGCGCTGAAGAAGGCGGAAACCGCGCTGGATTACCGTTTCACCACGGCAAAAGGCCACGCTCAGAATGACAAGTTGCTAGTGCGCAAAGCGCGTTATGCCGACGCCGCTAATCTGTATGCTGCGCCACAGGGCAAAGCCGAAAATGATGGCAGCCAGCAGCATCCGCTGGATTTTGCCACCGCCGTGCAATCCTTAACGCCGGGTGGCACGCTTTGGCTGGCAGCGGGAGATTACCCCTTGGCTGTCATACCAGCCGTAGCCAGTGGCACCGCCACGCATGCCAAAAAGCTCCGGCCGCTTGGGGAGGACGTGGTGCTGCGCGGGATGGAGCTGGAAGCCAGCTATTGGGATATTCAGGGCATCACGGTAACGGAAAAAAGCCTGCGTATTACGGGCAGCCATAACCACCTTGACCGGGTGGTGGCACACCATGCGGATGATACCGGGATTGTCATTTCTTCCCCGGCCAACGCCGATCGGCCATTGTGGGCCAGCCACAACTTGATCACCCATTCTGAATCATACGCCAACAAGGACCTAGGTCTGATCAATGCGGATGGTTTTGCCGTCAAAATGCGTGTGGGTGAGGGAAATCGGCTGGTCGCCTGCTTCTCGCATGACAACGTGGATGACGGCTTTGATCTGTTTAACAAGATCGAGGATGGCCCGAACGGCAAGGTGATCATTGAGAACAGCGTCGCACTGCGCAATGTCAATAATGGTTTCAAACTGGGGGGAGAAGGGTTACCAGTGGCCCATCAGGTGACTAACAGCCTCGCCATTGAAAACGGCATGGATGGGTTTACCGACAACTTCAACCCTGGCGCCCTGCAAGTCACCAATAATATGGCGATTGATAACCAGAGGTTTAACTACATTTTCCGCCCGGGCCCCTATACCACGCAGGATAAGCAGGGCGTATTCAGCGGCAACGTCTCGTTGCGTAGCAAGCCGGGAGAATATGCCGATGCGGTGGTGGGGAACATTGCCGACAACAATGCTTTCATGTTCTCAGCAGTGAAATGAGACTCCGTAGGGGCGCCGCATGCTGCGCCCGACCTGTATGCTGCGCCCGAACTGTACTGCGCCCGGTAAGCCGCATGCGATACCGATTTAGATAAACCCACCGGTTATGCCGTTTTTGCCCCAGTGAAAACGGCACACATCACACAATCAAAAATTACTTTCACATAAAATAAAACATTGTTTCAATTTTATTGATTGCGTCAGGGATAAGCGTTAGACTTGCGCCATCATGATGACAGGGGCGGGCAATATCGCTCCCCCTGTATGGCAGCAAGCTGCGGACACTGGCGGGATTGCAACGCTATCCCCACTTTTGACAAGGGCCGCTGATGCCCTGAGTACTAAGGACAAGAGCATGATTCTCGATAATTTTTCATTGCAGGGTAAAGTGGCGATTGTGACCGGTTGTGACACCGGGCTGGGACAGGGGATGGCCATAGGGCTGGCTCAAGCGGGTTGTGATATCGTTGGCGTTAACGTGGTTGAGCCGGACGAAACCATTGCCAAAGTCACCGCACTGGGGCGTCGTTTCCTGAGCCTGAAAGCCGACCTGAGCAAGCTGGAAGTGCTGCCTGAGCTGCTGGAGCGCGCGGTGGCCGAATTCGGTCATATCGATATTCTGGTCAATAACGCGGGCATCATTCGCCGCCAGGATGCGCTGCAGTTTAGCGAAAAAGATTGGGATGACGTGATGAACCTGAACATCAAGACGGTGTTCTTCATGTCTCAGGCGGTGGCCCGCCAGTTTATTGCCCAAGGCACCGGCGGCAAGATCATCAATATCGCCTCCATGCTGTCTTACCAAGGGGGTATTCGTGTGCCGTCTTACACCGCGTCCAAGAGCGCCGTCATGGGGGTTACCCGTCTGTTGGCCAACGAATGGGCCAGCCACGGTATCAACGTGAACGCATTGGCTCCTGGCTATATGGCGACGAACAATACTCGCCAACTGCGCGACGATCAGGCTCGCAGCGAGGAAATCCTCGAGCGTATCCCGGCTGGCCGTTGGGGCCTGCCAGAAGATCTGATGGGGCCGGTGGTATTCCTGGCTTCACCGGCTTCGGATTACATCAATGGCTACACCGTAGCGGTAGATGGCGGTTGGTTGGCTCGCTAACTCGACAAAGAATAACCGATTGATTTTATTTGCGGAGAGCAAAAGATGAATATTGCACTGATGATGGAAAACAGCCAGGCGGGTAAAAATGCGCTGGTTCTCGAACAATTGCAGGCGGTTGCGGCTGGCAATCATGATGCGGTGTTCAACGTGGGTATGAGCGATGAGCAGGATCACCATCTGACCTATATCCACTTAGGGATTATGGCCAGCATTCTGTTGAACGCCGAAGCGGTCGACTTTGTGGTCACCGGCTGCGGTACCGGGCAGGGCGCCTTGATGTCACTTAACATCCATCCTGGCGTAGTGTGCGGTTACTGTATCGATCCTGCGGATGCTTTCCTGTTCGCTCAGATCAACAACGGTAATGCGCTGTCCCTGCCGTTTGCCAAAGGTTTTGGCTGGGGTGCAGAGTTGAACGTGCGCTATATCTTTGAGAAGGCCTTTACCGGGCGTAAAGGTGAAGGTTATCCGGTAGAGCGTAAGGAACCTCAGGTTCGTAACGCCGGTATCCTCAATCAGGTTAAGCAGGCGGTGATCAAAGACAACTACCTTGATACGCTGCGTGCCATCGATCCAGAGCTGGTGAAGACCGCCGTTAGCGGCCCTCGCTTCCAGGAATGCCTGTTCTCCAACGGCAAAAAGCCGGAGATTGTGGCGTTTGTCAAAGAACTGCTGGCTCGCGCCTGATGTTCTTCAGGTGGCCGAATATCGGCCACCTGTTTTACCCACCGCTTGTTGTATAACCCAGCTACGTTAAAATGGTTTCATATTCCGCACCGAAGGAAAGATTATGAAGCTGATGTTCGCCTCGGACCTGCATGGTTCGCTCTCCGCTACTGACAAAATCCTCGAACTGTTTGCTCAAAGCCAGGCCGACTGGTTGATACTTTTGGGTGATTTGCTCAATCACGGCCCGCGCAACGCCTTGCCAGATAACTATCAGCCCGCGCAGGTAGCCGAACGATTGAATCACGTTAGTGACAAAATCGTTGCCGTTCGCGGTAATTGCGACAGTGAAGTCGATCAGATGCTGCTCATCTTCCCGATGATGGCCCCTTACCAGCAGGTGCTATTAGCCAAAAGACGATTGTTTTTAACCCACGGGCACCTTTATCATCCCAACACATTACCGCCTTTAACGGGCGGAGACGTGCTGGTGTATGGCCATACGCATTTGCCCCAGGCACAAAGGCAAGGGGAGATCTACTGTTTTAATCCAGGCTCGGTCAGCATCCCGAAAGGGGGTTTTCCTGCCAGCTATGGCATACTGACAGACGACGTCTTGAGCGTGCTCGAGTTGCACAACGGCAAGGTTGTTGCAGAGGTGGCGTTAACGCACTAATTTTATAGTCCCGATAGCTTGAAAGTGGCAGCCATGGTTGTGGCTTGGCAGAGCAGGGGCACATACCAAAAATAATTGAAGCATAACCCGTGCGCGGCATGCATCGCGCCCAAAATAGAAGGTTTTACAGGATGGCGGAACAGGATCAGGCTGCAGATACCGAGTGGGTTGATATCGTCAACGAGCAAAACGAAGTGGTTGCTCAGTCCAGTCGTCAACAGATGCGTGCCCAGCGGCTGCGTCATCGTGCGACCTATATTGTGGTGCATGATGGCATGGGGAAAATTTTGGTGCAGCGGCGCACTGACACCAAAGATTTTTACCCGGGTTGGATGGATGCCACCGCAGGCGGAGTGGTACAAAGCGGGGAAAACGTGTTGGACTCTGCCCGCCGTGAGGCGGAAGAAGAGCTGGGTATTGCCGGGATCCCGTTTGCCGAACATGGTCTGTTCTACTTTGAAGAGGAACAGTGCCGTATTTGGGGAGCGTTGTTTAGCTGCGTGGCCAATGGTCCGTTTGCCCTGCAGGAAGAAGAAGTGGCTGAAGTGAGCTGGTTGACGCCAGAGGAGATCACCGCCCGCTGCGACGAGTTCACCCCCGATTCGCTGAAGGCATTATCGCTGTGGCTAACGCGTAATAACGGCCAGGACTACGGTAAGCCCCTGCCGCGCGAAAGCAGAGCCAGCTCTGGCGAGGAAGACGCCTGATTTAACGCACGGCCTTGCTGCTCTTAGAGCAGCAAGGCCGTCTATTATTCTCCCCAGTTAGACCCTCCCCACTTGCCAACCATCTGAAATCACAAATGTAACCATCAATGACGGTATTCATAGTTTCCCTCTTGGCCCAAATCAGCTGATCTTATCTACCTACAATTAGTTAACCTATCTCATCAAAATTTCTATCCTTGGCGCTACAAATGTGCATGGAATAAATATATATATTTATCAATGTTTTACATTTAATTTCCGTTTTGGTTTTGATAATTTTTGTTTTTAAATAAAAAAATCAAAACAACGTTTCTACTTTGGTCACACTTTTGCCATCCACTGAATGACGTTGGAAAAATTTCAGATATAATAATTTGAAATAGCGTTTCAGTTTGTTGGTTGGTAGATGCCGGAATCATCTGGGAGACCGAAAAATGGACTTAGCCTTCTGTAGCAAGCAACCCGACAGCATAGTGACAACGCGAGCATTGGCCGCTGATCACTGGCTGAGATTGGCCAGCGAACGTCTGAAAAAATTTATTGATTTATCACTACGGGGGGGATGCTGAACCTGGGCAGACTGCCCGGCTTTTCATTTCTATTGTTTAATCTTACTTAAATTTTACTTAACTAATTTCATTTCTTTTTCTATTTAAATGGCTATGGGTAACAACCATGAATGAAAACAGAATGCTGGGGTTAGCCTATATATCACCTTATATAATAGGGTTGATCATATTTACGGCGTTCCCCTTTGTGTCATCATTCTTGCTGAGCTTTACGGAATATGACCTGATGAATCCCCCGGTGTTTAACGGGGTGGAAAACTATCGTTATATGCTGATGGAAGACCATCTTTTTTGGAAATCGATGGGCGTCACCTTTGCATATGTGTTTCTGACCATCCCGTTAAAATTGGCATTTGCGTTAGGTATCGCTTTTGTCCTTAATTTTAAACTGCGCGGCATCGGCTTTTTCCGTACGGCGTATTACGTTCCTTCTATCCTGGGCAGCAGCGTGGCTATCGCCGTGTTGTGGCGTGCTCTGTTTGCCATCGACGGGCTACTAAACAGCTTTATCGGTGTCTTTGGGATGGATCCGATCAACTGGTTGGGCGAGCCTTCACTGGCATTAATGTCGGTCACGTTGCTGCGAGTATGGCAGTTCGGCTCTGCGATGGTGATCTTCCTGGCGGCGCTGCAAAACGTGCCACAGTCACAATATGAAGCGGCCATGATTGATGGTGCTTCCAAGTGGCAGATGTTTATGAAGGTCACGGTACCGCTGATCACGCCGGTGATTTTCTTCAACTTTATTATGCAGACCACGCAGGCGTTCCAAGAGTTTACTGCCCCGTATGTCATTACCGGCGGCGGGCCAACCCATTACACCTATCTGTTCTCACTGTATATCTACGATACCGCCTTTAAATATTTTGATATGGGTTACGGTGCCGCATTGGCGTGGATCCTGTTCCTGGTTGTGGCCTTGTTCGCCTCAATCGCCTTTAAATCATCGAAGTATTGGGTCTTCTACTCGGCAGACAAGGGTGGCAAAAATGGCTGACATGCAACAGAACCAATTACCCATGTCCAGTGCGCAGGAAATCGCTGAGCGTGAAGTTCAGCGCACATTGCGCCGGGAAAAAATCAGCGCCGCTATTCGTTACGTCGTGCTGCTGCTGGTGGGATTGTTGATGCTTTATCCGCTGGTGTGGATGTTCTCAGCCTCGTTTAAACCCAACCAGGAGATCTTCACTACCCTGGGCCTGTGGCCAGACAATGCGACCTCGGACGGTTTCGTTAACGGTTGGAAAACCGGCACGGAATATAACTTTGGTCATTACATGCTTAACACCTTTAAATTTGTGATCCCCAAGGTGTTATTAACCATTATCTCTTCGACCATTGTGGCCTACGGTTTTGCCCGCTTTGAGATCCCGTGGAAGAAATTCTGGTTTGCCACGCTGATCACCACCATGTTGCTGCCGAGCACGGTGTTACTGATCCCGCAATACATCATGTTCCGTGAAATGGGCATGCTGGACAGTTATCTGCCGCTCTATTTGCCGCTGGCATTTGCGACCCAAGGGTTCTTCGTCTTTATGTTGATCCAGTTCCTGCGCGGTGTGCCACGGGATATGGAAGAGGCGGCCCAGATTGATGGTTGCAACTCGTTCCAAGTGCTGTGGTATGTGGTGGTGCCGATCCTGAAACCGGCGATTATCTCCGTCGCTCTGTTCCAGTTTATGTGGTCGATGAATGACTTTATTGGCCCGTTGATCTACGTCTACAGCGTCGATAAGTACCCGATTGCGCTGGCGTTGAAAATGTCTATCGACGTGACAGAAGGTGCGCCGTGGAACGAAATCCTGGCTATGGCAAGCATCTCTATTCTGCCGTCCATCATCGTGTTCTTCCTGGCCCAACGCTACTTTGTGCAGGGCGTTACCAGCAGCGGAATTAAAGGTTAATTGAGGATCTATCATGGCTGAAGTCATTTTTAACAATCTGCAGAAAGTGTACAGCAACGGTTATAAGGCGGTACATGGCATCAATCTGACCATTGCCGATGGCGAGTTTATGGTGATTGTCGGCCCTTCTGGCTGTGCCAAATCGACCACGCTGCGGATGCTGGCAGGGCTGGAAACCATTAGCGGCGGTGAAGTGCGCATTGGCGACCGCGTGGTGAATAACCTGGCCCCTAAATCCCGTGGTATTGCCATGGTGTTCCAGAACTATGCGCTGTATCCGCATATGACGGTAAAAGATAACCTGGCGTTTGGTTTGAAGCTGAGCAAGCTGCCTAAAGAGCAGATTGAAGAGCAGGTTAACGAAGCCGCCAAGATCCTGGAGCTGGAAGAGCTGTTGGATCGTTTGCCACGCCAACTCTCTGGTGGGCAGGCGCAGCGTGTGGCCGTAGGCCGCGCAATTGTGAAAAAACCAGACGTGTTCCTGTTCGATGAACCGTTGTCTAACCTGGATGCCAAGCTGCGTGCTTCGATGCGTATCCGTATTTCCGATTTGCACAAGCAGCTGAAAAAGAGCGGCAAACCGGCGACCACTGTCTATGTTACCCACGATCAGACCGAAGCCATGACCATGGGCGACCGTATCTGCGTGATGAAGCTGGGCCATATCATGCAGGTGGATACGCCAGACAACCTATACCACTTCCCGAAAAACATGTTTGTCGCCGGCTTTATCGGGGCGCCAGAAATGAACATCAAGCCGAGCAAGCTGGTAGAGAAGGACGGCAAAATCGGCCTTACCGTCGGTAACTACACCTTGACCCTCAGCCAGTATCAGCAGGATAAGGTCGCCAGCTTTGTCGGGCAGGACGTGTTCTTTGGCGTGCGTCCCGAGTTTGTGTCGATTTCAGAGTCGCCGTTTGAGGGCAACCACTCCGAAGGGGAACTGGTCCGCGTCGAGAATATGGGCCATGAGTTCTTTGTTTACCTGAAGGTGAATGATTTTGAACTGACCTGCCGTATTCCTTCCGATGACGTCAAACCGATCCTGAAAAATGGGCTGCATCGTCCGGTTTACTTCAAATTCGATATGGATAAATGCCACATTTTTGATGCGAAAACAGAAAAGAATATTTCTCTTTAACAGGAGTGGTCAATAATGAAAAAAATAGTCTTACGTACTCTGGTAGCCTCATCCATGGCGATATTTGCCCATCAATCCTTTGCTGCAGAACAGGTTGATTTACGTATGTCCTGGTGGGGAGGCAATGGCCGCCATCAGGTTACGTTGAAAGCGATTGAAGCGTTCGAGAAGCAGAACCCGAATATCAAGGTGAAATCGGAATATACCGGCTGGGACGGTCACCTTTCACGCCTGACCACCCAAATCGCCGGGGGCACCGAGCCGGACGTGATGCAAACCAACTGGAACTGGCTGCCGATCTTTTCAAAAACCGGCACCGGATTCTATGACCTGAACAAGGTGAGTGAGTATCTGGATCTGACTCAGTTTGATCCCAAAGAGCTGCAAACCACCACGATTGACGGCAAGCTGAACGGCATTCCGATCTCAGTGACCGCACGCGTTTTCTATTATAACGATGTCACCTGGAAAGATGCGGGCGTGCAATATCCCAATAATTGGGATGAATTGCTCGCTGCCGGTAAAACCTTCAACGAAAAACTGGGCGACAAATATTATCCGGTGGTGTTGGAGCACCAGGATACTTTTGCGCTGTTACGCTCGTATATGATCCAGAAACATAACGTCGATATTATCGACGAGTCAAAGAAAAAGTTTGCTTACACCGAAGCGCAATGGGTCGATTTCTTCCAGATGTATAAAGACATGGTGGATAGCCACGTCATGCCGTCATCGAAATACTATGCCTCGTTCGGCAAAAGCAATATGTATGAGATGAAACCCTGGATTGCGGGGGAGTGGGGCGGAACCTATATGTGGAACTCCACCATCAACAAATATTCCGACAACCTGAAGGCACCGGCCAAGCTTGAACTGGGGCCATACCCGATGTTGCCTGGGGCCAAGGATGCCGGATTGTTCTTCAAACCGTCGCAAATGTTCTCGATTGGTAAAAGCAGCAAGCATCCAAAAGAAGCGGCAATGTTGATTAACTTCCTGTTAAACAGCAAGGAAGGGGTTGAGGCGCTGAAGCTGGAGCGTGGCGTACCGTTAAGCAAAGTGGCCGTCAGCCAGTTGCGTGAAAGTGGAGCGATCCAGGATAACGATCCGGCCGTTTCTGGCTTGAAACTGGCGTTATCACTGCCGCATGCCATCAGCGCTTCACCGTATTTTGACGACCCGCAGATCGTAGTGCTGTTCCAGGATGCCATTCAGAATATCGATTATGGTAAGAAAACGGTGCAGGAAGTGGCGGCAGATTTCCAGCGCCAGGGCGACCGTATTCTGAAACGCGCCATGAGATAAGGCTTATTTAAATAGCTGTTGGTCATAGTGATACAGCTGGGAGCTATGCAGAACGCCGACACGCCGTGAACCCGTCCCTGGGGGCTCGAATCGCGCATGCGCTCAACGGTCGGCTAACCTGCATAGCACCCATCTGTCAGAGGCTTAAGGTGGCGCGGTATTACAAACGGCTATTTATGTTGGGTAATCTTTATTCATCAAAAAAGATAAAGTTTGTTTTAAGTTATATGTTCGCTATTTCCGTTTTTGAGTAATAAGTATTTCAAAAAACACTACAACCCCCTTAATTAGAGTGGGGATGCTTTTCTATAATTAATGATAAGGGTAGTAATAATGAAATTTAAATTATTGACTCTGGTGTTAGCCTCTGCAGCAAACTTTAGTGCAATGGCCATGTCGCTTGATTTGCGCCATGAATGGCAGGATACAGCCAAAGGCGACCATAAAAATAGAATGCTGGTATCGCATCGTTTCGATAACGGCCTGGGATTCTCTCTGGAAGCAAAATGGCGTCAGGACTCTTCAGACTCGACGCCTGATAAACCTTTCCACGAGCAGGTCAGTAATGGCACAGAAGCTGTCGTCAGCTATCAGCATAAATTTGATGCGATCACCCTGCAGCCTGGATTCTCGCTAGAGTCCAATAGTAATAATAACGGTTATCGTCCTTATCTGCGTGCGCAGTATAACTTTACCAAAGACATTTATGTGGCGGGCAGATATCGCTACGAATATAAGCGCACCACCTCAAAAGGATCAGAGGGGGATGAGAAAACCAACCGTGGCGATTTTTGGTTAGGTTATAACTTCTACAAAGACTGGTCGGCCGAATATAACTACGTGTATAAGAGCAGCAACAAGGTTATTTTTGATGACGGCAAAACCGATTACGAACATAACGTCAAGCTGGCTTACAAGTGGGATAAAAACTGGAAGCCTTATGTTGAAGTGGGGAACGTGAAGCAAGATAGCCAACACGATAACCGCCAAACACGCTACCGTGTTGGGATAAACTATAGCTGGTAAGTGTAGTTGATTTACCGGGAACGCCGTCTTTTCTGCGGGTTCCCGGTATTATCGCGATTAACAGCTGCTACGACGGCACAGGGTTGAAGGGATCGACCCTTCGGGCTGCCAGGGTTGATCGTTCAAGCGCGCCAACAATGCCTTACCTGCCTGGATACCAATCTCCTTATGCGGCACGGTCATGGTCGTCAGCGGCGGCTGGCAGACCTGGCTGACCTCGCTGTTGCCAAACCCCACGATCGCCAACTGCTCCGGCACCTTGATCCGCCGCCGCTGGCATTCATACAGCGCGCCACAGGCCAGTTCATCAGACGCACAGACCAAGGCATCCAACTCCGGC
This sequence comes from Serratia sp. T13T92, assembly GCF_047530105.1. NCBI lineage: Bacteria > Pseudomonadati > Pseudomonadota > Gammaproteobacteria > Enterobacterales > Yersiniaceae > Serratia > Serratia sp. T13T92. The sequence continues at coordinate 145,277 of NZ_JBLJAK010000010.1, forward strand.
CAGGCCAGTAAAAACTCCGGTAACTGCTGGGCGCCGAGGCTGAAGCTGGCGGGTTGTGCGGCATTAATCACCCGATGAGGGGACATGTGGTTTTGCAGTAGCGCTTTGTGCCAGCCTTGCAGATGCTGTTGGAAAATCCACTGTTCCTGATTGGCGCACAGCAGGCCAACATTCTGATACCCGCTGGCAATCACGGTTTGAGTGAGCTGATACATGGCGGCGACGTAATCGATGCCGATATTGATGTCGATCGGGTCGGTACGGATTGCTCCAATTTCCACTACCGGAATATTGGCTGCGGTTAATGCCTGACGGGTATTTTCAGAATGCTCAATGCTTAACAGCACCGCCGCAGCCAGGTTGTAAGAGAGCAGGGTTTCCAGCAACGTTTCTTCACGCTCGATATGATGTTGGGACTCGGCCAGCATGATCTGGTAACCCGCCGGTTGCAGTACCCGCTGTAACCCGGCAAACATATCCGCACAGCCGGACTCGGAAAAACTCGGCACCACCATGGCGATGGTATAAGAAGACGCCGAGGCTAACGAACTGGCCGCCAGGTTGGGGAGATAACCTAACTCACTGACCGCCGACTCAATTTTTTCTCTCAGCTTATCTGAAACCTGTTCCGGCGTGCGTAGCGCCCGCGAGACGGTCATGGTGCCCACGCCTGCCAATTGGGCTACGTCGGCCAGGGTAACCCGGCCGGTACTGCGTCGTTTTCTACCGATCGACATTGCTGATCCTGACTGAAATGCGCGCATAACGCATAAATGAGCTCATGGGGTGAAGTCCATCTGAGACTGCTGACAAACCCTCTCCGGGCTCACAACGTAGGGGCGCTGCATGCTGCGCCCATCTATACCCGTCGTCTTTCAAGCTTGTCGCCTAGCTGCAATGGGTTCAACATTCCCGCTTCTGCGCCCATTCTACCCCGTTCCTTTGGCGATCGATAAAAAAACTGAGCCGCCGAGTTTCATCCCCGATAGTTTTGATAGCGCTATCACAGATCTGGATGATGGATTTTTGGTAGCGCTATCTTTGTGCGATAAGTCACAGTTTAACCCCTGCACGTTGATTAAAGTTTTACCGTCGCCGGGCTTTTCCATGACGGCTACGTGCCATCAAACGATCCATAGCCAACAGATTTCGTCCCGTTTCGGTTCGGAAACTCTGGCGGTTTAAGGGAAAAACCCCATAAGGAGGAGATGTGCTCAACGACTGGTTGAACGCCGAACACATTCAACTGTGCGATCAGGTTACCGACTGGCAGGAGGCGGTCACGCTGAGTGCTCAGCCGCTACTGCAGCGTGGTGTGATCACCGCCGATTACCTGACGGCCATATTTCACCAACATCAGGCGCTGGGGCCCTATTACGTGTTGGCACCCGGTATCGCGATGCCCCATGCCAGGCCGGAGGAGGGCGCCAAAGCGCTTGGTCTTTCACTATTAAAGATCAATCAGGGCGTCCATTTTCAGTCCGAAGATAACGATCCGGTCTTCATCGTGGTGATGCTTTCCGCTCCGGATAGCAGTAGCCACATTGAAATGATCTCGCAGCTGGCCGAGTTATTTTCTGATAGCGAAGCCATGGAGAAACTGTTCCTGGCGCAAACCAAACGGCAAATTGAGGATGTTATCGCCAATTATTAATCTCTAACCGGTTATACCCGCAGTTTTTGATAATACTCAGCATCCGATAGATATCGGGTGACGCTATCCTACACATAAAATTTGGCAGGTAAGAATAATGAAAATCATGGCTATTTGTGGCTCAGGATTGGGCAGCAGTTTTATGGTGGAAATGAACATCAAGAAAGTGCTGAAAAAAATGAATATTGAGGCGGAGGTTGAACATTCCGATCTTTCCTCGGCAACGCCGGGTGCGGCAGATATCTTCGTGATGGCGAAAGATATTGCTGCTAGCGCCAGTGTGCCAGCCGACCAGTTAGTGGTGATCAGCAATATCATTGATATTAATGAGCTTGAAGCCAAGCTGCGTGCTTACTTCACAGCCCATTCCATTATTTAATCTAACCCATTGGCGAGGTGGATATGTTTATCCAGGAAACGCTCAGGTTTGTGGTTGATATATTAAAGGTCCCGGCGGTATTGGTCGGGGTGATTGCCTTGATTGGTCTATTGGCACAAAAGAAATCTTTTTCTGACGTGGTCAAAGGTACGGTTAAAACCATTCTGGGCTTTATTGTGTTGGGCGGTGGGGCGACGGTATTAGTCGGCTCACTGAATCCATTAGGCGGCATGTTTGAGCATGCGTTCAATATTCAGGGCATTATTCCCAATAACGAAGCCATTGTCTCTATCTCACTAGAGAAATACGGTGCCTCCACCGCGCTGATTATGGCGTTTGGCATGGTGGCCAACATCATCGTGGCCCGCTTTACCCGCTTGAAATACATCTTCCTAACCGGGCACCACACCTTCTACATGGCCTGTATGATCGGCATCATCCTTACCGTGGCCGGTTTTGAGGGCGTACAGCTGGTGTTCACCGGAGCGCTGACTCTGGGATTGGTGATGGCGTTCTTCCCGGCGATTGCCCAGCGCTATATGCGCCGCATTACCGGCAACGACGACATTGCCTTTGGCCATTTCGGCACCTTGGGCTATGTCCTTTCCGGCTGGATCGGTTCCAAGGTGGGGAAAAATTCGCGTTCCACCGAGGAGATGAACTTACCTAAAAACCTCAGCTTCCTGCGTGACAGCTCGATTTCCATCTCGATGACCATGATCGTGATCTACCTGATCCTGGCTATCTGCGCGGGCCAGGATTACGTCGAAAGCCAATTGAGTGGCGGGCAGAACTACCTGGTGTACTCGATTATTCAGGCGATCACTTTTGCCGCCGGGGTATTCATCATTCTGCAAGGGGTGCGTCTGATCCTGGCCGAGATCGTCCCGGCCTTTACCGGCTTCTCGGAAAAACTGGTCCCTAATGCCCGCCCGGCGCTGGACTGCCCGGTGGTCTATCCCTATGCCCCGAATGCGGTGTTGATTGGTTTCCTGTTCAGTTTCCTAGGTGGCCTGGCCGGTCTGTTCTTGCTCGGCCAAATGAAGATGGTGCTGATCCTGCCGGGCGTGGTGCCGCACTTCTTCACCGGGGCCACTGCCGGGGTGTTCGGCAATGCGACCGGTGGGCGGCGCGGTGCCATGCTGGGGGCATTTGCCAACGGCCTGTTGATTACCTTCCTGCCGGTGCTGTTGTTACCGGTACTGGGCGCGCTGGGTTTTGCCAACACCACCTTCTCCGATACGGACTTCGGCGTGGTGGGGATCGTGTTGGGCAATATGGCGCGCTTCCTGACTAAAGAAATGATCATGGTCGCGATCGTCGCCATCTTTGGCCTGCTGGTCGCGCATAACTTCCTGGGAAAACGCAAAGATGCCCCAGCCAGAAATAAGGAGGAAAGTTCATGAGCAACACCGTGACTGATTTGACGCAATTGGCCGGGGCGATCCGTCTGGAAACGCTGAAGGCACTCACTGGGCTGGGGTTTGGCCATTACGGCGGCTGTATGTCGGTGGTTGAAACGCTGGCGGTGTTATACGGCGAAGTGATGCGTATCGATCCGGGTGACCCGGATTGGCCTGAGCGCGATTATTTCGTGCTGTCGAAAGGCCATGCTGGTCCGGCGCTGTATAGCGTGCTGGCGCTTAAGGGCTATTTCCCCTTGGAGCAGTTGCAAACACTCAACCAGAATGGCACCCGGTTGCCGAGCCACCCAGATCGCTTGCTAACCCGTGGGGTGGATGCCACCACCGGATCGCTCGGGCAGGGGGTATCTATCGCTGCCGGTATGGCGCTTTCACACCAACTGGCAAAGCGCAGCAACCGGGTATTCTGCATCCTGGGGGATGGTGAATTGAACGAAGGCCAATGTTGGGAAGCGTTCCAGTTTATCGCCCACCACAATCTGCATAATCTGACGTTGTTTATTGATTACAACAAACAGCAACTGGACGGCACATTGGATGAGGTGATCAAACCCTTCGATCTGGCGGGTAAATTCCGCGCCTTTGGTTTTGAGGTACAGAGCGTTCGTGGGGATGACATTGCGGCGATCCGTGATGCCGTATTGCCGGAACGCAGTGGCGAGCAACGGCCATTGGTGGTGATCCTCGATAGCCTCAAGGGGCAGGGCGTGGCGTATCTGGAGAGCCTGAAAAACTCACACCATCTGCGCTTAACGCCAGATGTTCGTAGCGAAATCGAAAAGGCCATTGCCGAATTGGAGGCTGCCCATGTTTAACCTGGAAATGCCGTTGGAAAAAGACGCCGTAGAAATGCGCAAGGTGTACGCCAGCGTGATCCGCCAACAGGCCGAAGCCGATACGCCGGTGATTGCACTGGAAGCCGATCTGATGAGTTCGATGGCGATGGATGGCGTACATAAGGATCACCCTGAGCGGGTCATCAACTGCGGTATCATGGAGGCCAATGTGATTGGCGTGGCCGCCGGTTTGTCACTGACCGGACGAGTGCCATTTGTCCATACCTTCACCGCTTTTGCCAGCCGCCGCTGTTTCGATCAGCTGTTTATGTCGTTGGACTATCAGCGCAACAACGTCAAGGTGATCGCTTCCGATGCCGGGGTCAGCGCCTGCCATAACGGGGGCACGCATATGTCGTTTGAAGATATGGGGATCGTGCGGGGTCTGGCGCATTCGGTGGTGCTGGAGGTGACTGATGCCACCATGTTCCAGGATATTTTGCAGCAACTGGTGAAGTTGCAAGGCTTCTACTGGGTGCGAACCATCCGTAAGCAGGCGACACGTATTTATCCCGCAGGCTATCGTTTCACCATTGGCAAGGCTAATCTGTTGCGTGACGGCAGCGACATTACGCTGATCGCCAATGGCATTATGGTGACCGAAGCGTTACAGGCCGCGCAGGAACTGCAACAGCGTGGCATCAGCGCGGCGGTGATAGACATGTTTACGCTCAAGCCTATCGATCGTGAAATCATCAAAACCTTTGCGGCGAAAACCGGCAGGATCGTCACCTGCGAGAACCACAGCATTCATAACGGGCTTGGTTCGGCGGTGGCGGAGGTGCTGGTGGAGGAATGCCCGGTACCGATGCGGCGGGTGGGGGTGAAAGGCCGCTATGGGCAAGTGGGCACGCAGGAGTTCTTGCAGCAGGAATATGGCCTGACGGCGGCGCATATTGTGGCGGCTGCGGATGAGTTGTTGACCCCTCACCCCAACCCTCTCCCACAGGGAGAGGGAGCTGATAGCCCGTGTTCTGCTGGAAGTAAATAGGTAATATCAGCAAGCTAGCCCCAACCACCCCACAGGGAGAGGGAGCTGTTTGGCGGTACTTTGCTGGAAGTAAAGAGTTAATCTCAGCAAATTCGACCGCCTCCTCATCCAAGGTGAGCCACCGAATTTTCAGATCCACTCGATCGGTCCCCTCTCCCTGTGGGCTGTCTCTTATACACAACTCGGCATCTTACTGTTTTTTATGGGAATTATTTCAAGCGAATCAATAGGGCACTCGGAAAAATTCTCTTTAAAATCAGCCTGCTATGTTTCTCAAATTACGGCCAT